>NZ_VFEB01000246.1:0-329 GCF_007858795.1 Vibrio sp. T20 | reverse complement strand
ATGAAAACACTGCTGACGATATTGCTAAAACATGTTTTGACAACGGCATGGTAATTGAGACAGCAGGTCCAAACGATGAAATATTGAAGTTCTTTTGCCCGCTAACTATATCGGAGTCGGAGCTTATACAAGGCCTAACTATTTTCGAAAACTCAGTTGAAGTTGTAGCAACCAAGTATTTCAAAAAAGCATCGTAATAAGGATAATAAAATGATTGTTAGAACACTTGATGAATGTCGTAATAGCGAAAGACGTATTGTCTCAGATAACTGGGAAAGTACTCGTATGCTGTTGAAAGAGGACAATATGGGTTTTTCATTCCATATCAC
>NZ_VFEB01000232.1:0-296 GCF_007858795.1 Vibrio sp. T20 | reverse complement strand
TAGCTATGGGCGAGGCGTGACATACGAACAATCTGATTCATCTCAAATCAACAAATCGAAATAAAGCAGTGACCATCAAGTGAAATCAACATTAGACCTTAGCTGCTTTAAGAACAACGATGTCCGCGGCATCATTGGTGAACAAATCAATGAACATCTCGCCTTTCTGCTTGGAAAGGCATTTGGCGAACACGTACTTTTTGCTTCACCTGAAACGTTACTCGATGACTCAGCTCAGGTAGTAATTGGCCGTGATAACCGCGAAACTTCCATTTCATTACAAGACGCCATGACAA
>NZ_VFEB01000079.1:0-273 GCF_007858795.1 Vibrio sp. T20 | reverse complement strand
GCTTGTAATCAGCAAGTGTTCAAAATTTAAAGCCTGGCGATGTCCTACTCTCACATGGGGAAGCCCCACACTACCATCGGCGCTATTGTGTTTCACTTCTGAGTTCGGCATGGAATCAGGTGGGTCCACAATGCTATGGTCGCCAAGCAAATTCTGTTTAATTGACGCCTCTGCGACAATTAATAATTCGGAAAGCTGTTTCTCTATTCAATAGAGTAATAAAAGTCTCTTCAAACGCATTCAAGGTCTGTCTCTTTGAGTCCACAAAACCCC
>NZ_VFEB01000244.1:0-293 GCF_007858795.1 Vibrio sp. T20 | reverse complement strand
GTAACGATAGATTGAGTCGGTGTGTTGTGAAATAAACACTTTCGCAAGGTAGCCTAAAGTTGGTCGTGTTTTTAGACACAACTCTCTATCTGAAACGTATTTTGAGTGGTGAGCTTATCGGTGTTTGTACTTTTTTGTATTAAGTGAGACTTATCACTGACCATTCGGCTAGAAGTAGAGGTGCCGTCACGATAAGCGTTTTGATCAACACTTCCCTATGTAGGTGACTTTACTCTAGATACCCCTAAAATCAAGTTCGAAGTGCGATACTTCATGGGTCAGATAATCAATTA
>NZ_VFEB01000140.1:0-241 GCF_007858795.1 Vibrio sp. T20 | reverse complement strand
CCAATGAAATGGGTGGCGAAACTTCGTGAGATGAAAACAGACAACAACGTGTTGCTGTTCAAAACCGATATGGAAGCTGGTCACGGTGGCGCTTCTGGTCGATTTAAGCGATTGAAAGAAGACGCACTTGAATACGCGTTCTTTCTAGGTTTACTAAAGACTCAATAGATTCAGCATAAATGTAAGTACTCACATCATCTCATGTCGCTATTTTGTCTCTACAAAATGGCGACATAAATTA
>NZ_VFEB01000055.1:0-255 GCF_007858795.1 Vibrio sp. T20 | reverse complement strand
TATTGTGAAGGGTGACTTGCGAGTGGCAGAGATCAGTGCTGCGTCTATTATCGCTAAAGTGGTTCGTGACCAAGAGATGGAAGAGCTCGACAAGCTACATCCAGAGTTTGGTTTTGCTAAGCACAAAGGTTACCCGACCAAAGCACACTTTGAAGCGATTGAAAAACATGGTGTAACCGAGCATTACCGTAAGAGCTTTAAGCCAGTAAAGCGGATCCTTGGCATCGATTAAAGTTGCTTACTTGCGGTAGAAAA
>NZ_VFEB01000050.1:0-291 GCF_007858795.1 Vibrio sp. T20 | reverse complement strand
TGTAGTCGGTTTCTTTCCATGGTTTGCATGGTGAGTAGTTGGTTCCGCCTCGTGACTAAGTCACTCATAAGGCGCATGTTTTCGCTTTTTAGCTTAGTCAGTTCGGGTTGAACTCTTTCGGCATAATGTGCGATGAGCGCGGCATCTAAGCGGTCATTCTTAGCACGTTGCCCAATAGCCTCAGCAAACCTTTTAATACGTAGTGGGTTGGCAACAACATAAGGTAATTTGGCTTTGTCACATGCGAGTATGAACGGCATTTCTAATCGACCTGTAGCTTCAATTACGACG
>NZ_VFEB01000249.1:0-324 GCF_007858795.1 Vibrio sp. T20 | reverse complement strand
CCTAAATCCGGGTCGTCGACATTTAAATTACCGCCCGTCGTCAGCGTCACGTCTTCTTGCACGGCGCCTTTATCATCGCCAGCTTTGCTTGGCGTGATGACCGCCGCGTCGTCTGAGCCCGTGATGGTCACTGCAATCTCATGCGTGCTGCCATCCGCAGTTTCTACCGTGAAGGTGCGAACGATGGGAGTAGAGTTGGCGTCTAGAGCTTGAACATCCGCGTGGTCATTGTTGAGCGTGTAGGTCCACTCACCGTCTGCATCGATACTGAACGTGCCGTAGTTGCCATCTTGAATATCGGTCTGCGCGGTAAACACCGCTTCG
>NZ_VFEB01000228.1:0-258 GCF_007858795.1 Vibrio sp. T20 | reverse complement strand
ACAATCGCTTTGAGAATAGGTAGTAAGCGATAAGCCTTAGTTCAAGCTCTTGAGCCTTGGTTAGCTTGAATGGTTAGCTTGAATGGTTAGCCTTTCATAAAGAGCGCTGACTTGCGCGGTATAAAAATTCCTCTGACGAATATTCGTTCAGAGGATTTTTTTGACTTGTTGATTAGATCAAGTTTGAAGCAAGCTCACGTCATTAGGCAGAAACATAAGTTAGTAACGCCTCTAACGAGTCTTTAACCAATTCAGATA
>NZ_VFEB01000215.1:0-287 GCF_007858795.1 Vibrio sp. T20 | reverse complement strand
CTTGTCTCTGAAGATAAATAAATCGGCGGGATTTGTTACTAGAGATCTTATCGATCATCGGTTGTCGTTCTAGGCCAAGTACATCAGCTAACGCATACCAACGATCAATTTGAGCCATACCATTTTTATCGAAAATGGTTTTCGGGTCAGCCCATACCGCTTCAACAGGAACACTGACAGCAAGTGGCTCACCATTGCGATCAGAAATAATGCCACGGGCGGAAGGAATAGCCTTAACACGTACCGAGCGAAGATCGCCCTGACGGATTAAGTTATCTGGTTCAATA
>NZ_VFEB01000078.1:0-283276 GCF_007858795.1 Vibrio sp. T20 | reverse complement strand
TTTAAATTGTTAAAGAGCTTTACTTGTTGAGCGTTCCTTTTAGTAAGGAGCCTCTCGAAGTGGACGGCCATTCTAGCGAATTGGGTTTCAGTGTCAAACACTTTTTCCAGCTAATTTTTCAAAGCATCTTAAATGCTTATCACCGTCTTGTTACTCAGTTCAAACCGCTTGGTTATCCTTGGCAACGGAGGCGCATTATAGAGAAAATAATCCTTTGCACAAGACCGAAAACAAAAAAAAACCGCCACCGGCGACCGTTCGAACACTATTCACACAAAGCGCTCAAAATAGGTACGATTAAGCCTCAATTTCGGCCAATCGTACCTACCGTTCTTGCTTTAACTATTGGTGAGCAATAATGCGATCGTTGTTTACTAATAGCTGTACTTTCTTATCTGGATTAATTTTTCCTGCCAATATCGCTTTCGCTAACGGGTTCTCAACACTTTGTTGAATAGCTCTTTTCAAAGGTCGCGCGCCATATACAGGATCAAAACCAACTTGAGAAATCAACTTCAGTGCTTTATCCGAGACTTCAAGCTCATAACCATTGTCTTCCATTCTCTTCTTAAGGTGATCAAGCTGAATAGAGGCTATCGATTGAATGTGCTCTTGACCTAATGGGTGGAATACAACACTTTCATCAACTCGGTTCAGAAACTCAGGACGGAAATGCTTACCTACCACTTCCATCACCTCATTCTTTATTCCTTGGTAATCGAGAGTCTTGAAGTTCTCTTGAATTCTCGATGAGCCAAGGTTAGATGTCATGATCACAACTGTATTTCTAAAATCGACCGTACGACCTTGTCCATCAGTTAAGCGCCCATCATCAAGAACCTGCAATAATATATTGAAAACATCAGGATGCGCTTTCTCTACTTCATCTAACAAAATCACAGAGTAAGGCTTGCGACGTACCGCTTCTGTTAAGTAGCCACCTTCTTCATATCCAACGTAACCCGGAGGAGCACCAACCAAACGAGCAACAGAGTGTTTCTCCATAAACTCAGACATATCGATTCGCACCATCGCATCATCACTATCAAACATGAAGTTCGCGAGTGTTTTACACAGCTCGGTTTTACCAACGCCAGTTGGGCCAAGGAATAAAAAAGAGCCAATCGGCTTATTCGGATCAGATAAACCAGCACGGCTACGACGAATCGCATTCGATACCACTTCTACTGCTTCCGCTTGGCCAATAACTCGCTTATGTAGAACACCTTCCATTTTAAGGAGCTTCTCTTTCTCAGCCTCTAACATTTTAGAAACAGGGATGCCAGTTTGCTTCGATAGCACGTCTGCAATTTCTGCGTCGGTGACCTTATTACGCAACAGCGTCATTTCTTGCATTTCAGCTTGAGTCGCAAGATCTAACTGCTTCTCTAACTCCGGGATTCGACCGTATTGCAATTCAGACATTCGATTAAGATCACCAGCACGTCTCGCAAAATCCATATCCATTCGAGCTTGCTCTAGCTCTGATTTAATATGTTGCGTGCCAGAAAGCGCGGCCTTCTCTGCATTCCACACTTCTTCAAGCTCTGCAAAATCGCGTTCTTTGTCAGAAAGCTCTTCTTGTAATGTTCGAAGACGCTTTTCACTGGCTTCGTCATTTTCATTAGTAAGAGCTTGCTGCTCGATCTTCAATTGAATGATCTTGCGTTCGAGCTTATCTAGAGACTCAGGTTTCGAGTCGATCTGCATACGAATACTCGAAGCCGCCTCATCAATCAGATCAATCGCCTTATCTGGCAGTTGACGATCAGAAACGTATCGGTGAGATAACGTTGCTGCTGCAACAATCGCTGGGTCGGTAATTTCTACGTGATGATGAAGTTCATAGCGCTCTTTCAAACCACGGAGAATCGCAACCGTATCTTCCACGGTTGGCTCATCGACGATCACTTTTTGAAATCGACGCTCTAGCGCAGGATCTTTCTCCATATACTGGCGATATTCATCGAGCGTTGTTGCGCCTACACAATGAAGTTCACCACGAGCCAATGCTGGTTTCAGCATATTCCCGGCATCCATAGAGCCTTCGCCTTTGCCCGCACCGACCATGGTGTGAATTTCATCGATGAAGAGAATAATATTGCCCTCTTCTTTCGATAATTCGTTAAGAACCGATTTTAAACGTTCTTCAAATTCACCACGATATTTAGCACCGGCAATCAAAGAGCCCATATCTAATGAAAGTACACGTCGGCCTCTCAAACCTTCAGGTACTTCATTATTGATAATACGCTGCGCTAAACCTTCGACAATTGCTGTTTTACCGACACCTGGTTCACCAATAATGACAGGGTTGTTCTTAGTACGGCGTTGAAGTACTTGGATAGTGCGACGGATTTCGTCGTCTCGGCCAATTACCGGATCTAGCTTGCCTTGCTCTGCTCTTTCGGTCAGATCAATAGTGAACTTCTCTAGTGCTTGACGTCTGTCTTCCGCATTCGGGTCATCGACCTTCTGGCCACCGCGAACTTGTTCAATAGCTTGAGATAATTTTTGCTCGGTAAGACCTAGCTCTTTAAGTAGACTTCCTAAAGGGCCTTTATCTTCAATTGCGGCAAGTAGGAATACTTCTGAAGATATGTAACTGTCTTGACGCTTTTGCGCGACCTTATCACATAGGTTGAACAGCGTTCCCATGGCATTCGATAATTGAACGTCACCACCGATGCCACTTACTTTAGGGACTCGGTCTAATATTTCGCTCAATTTAGAGCGCAATTGAACCACATCAATATTCAGCATGGTGAGCAATGGACGAATTGCACTACCATCTTGATTAAGCAAAGACACCATTAGGTGCACAGGTTCTATATATTGGTGATCACGACCTAATGCGAGCGACTGAGCATCAGATATCGCAATTTGGAATTTACTAGTGAATCGATCGAGACGCATGCCAACCTTCCTACTCTTAGATATGTTTATCTTATGATTAGAAGATGGATACGGTAACGCGGATTTTCAAGGGATAAGAATGAAGAATAGAGCTTATATAAAAATATAAATGAGCTGGATGACTGGTTGCACTAGCTAAAGGTTACTCTAACCAAATAAAGGTAGCTTGGCGTCCAGTAATACCATCACGACGATAAGAATAGAACAAATCAGGATCTGCAAAGGTACAGAGATTTGAATCCGTCACTTCCGACACACCCACTTTTTCAAGTCGTTGTGTAGCAAGTTGAGACATATTCGCTAGCCATTTGCCCGGTTCAGCTTTGGCTGCAAATGCGAGCTTAGCTTGAAGGTCAAAACGAACAAAAGCTTCCAACACATCATCACCTACTTCAAAGACTTGTTTGCCTATTGCAGGACCAAGCCAAGCAATGATCTTATTCTCTGAGTCTAGGTTTGAAAACTTTGCGACTGCATTTTCAAGAATTCCACCAGCAAGGCCACGCCAACCAGCATGAACAGCCGCAACTTGAGTGCCTTTGGTATCAGTAAGAATTACAGGTAAGCAATCAGCTGTCATCGCAGAACAGACAACACCTTTAGCCGTGGTAAATGCACCATCAGCATCAAGAACACTCGCCATAGGTTCTAAAACCGTAATGACATCTGTTGAATGAGTTTGATTTAGCCATACCGGAGCTGCGGGCATATTAGCTTGCTGCTTAAGCCAGGTTCTATTGTTTTCAACAAGCGAAGCATCATCCCCAACATGCGTACCTAAGTTTAATCCTTGATACGCGTCAGTAGAAAAGCCACCTACACGTGTCGACGCAAATGCCTTCACGTTGTTAGGTGCATTCCAGTTAGGGATGATCAACGACATATTAAATGTCTTCTTCTTTATTTTCGCGAGCATCAACACGTAACGCTTCAGCCATCACAACCATGTCATTTGGCACAGGAGCGTGGAACTCAACTTCTTCACCTGTAATTGGGTGAACAAATTTAAGCATAACGGCGTGTAGCGCTTGGCGATCAAAAGAACGAATCATGGTCGTTAGTTCTTCAGATGCACCTTTTGGAATACGAGCACGGCCACCGTATGCAACATCACCTAACAGCGGGTGCTGAAGGTATGACATGTGAACACGGATTTGGTGAGTACGACCCGTTTCGAGGCGCAGACGAATACGAGTATGCTCACGGAAGTGTTCAGCAACACGATAGTGAGTTACCGCCGGCTTACCCAGTTCATTTACGTCCATTAATGTACGCTTAGTTGCATGGCGGCTAATGCCTTTTTCTACCACACCACCAGCGGTCATTTTGCCAATTGCAATTGCTTCATATTCACGAGTAATACGACGCTTAGCAAGAGCACGCACAAGACGAGTTTGAGCTGGAACCGTTTTAGCCACAACCATAAGGCCGGTTGTGTCTTTATCAAGACGGTGCACAATACCTGCACGAGGCACTTCTGCAATCTGTGGGTAATGGAAAAGCAATGCGTTTAGTATGGTTCCATCCGGCGTGCCTGCTCCTGGGTGTACAACCAGATCGCGAGGCTTATTGATAACCAATAAGTCATCATCTTCGTAGACAATGTCTAGAGGAATATCTTGTGCTTCCCAGCGCTCTTCATCTGCAAGTTCAGCTTGCAAGATGATCTCCTCACCGCCCAAAACCTTAACGCGCGGCTTAGTTATAACTTCGCCATCCACTTGGATTTTGCCGTCAAGAAGCCACTCTTTAATACGAGAGCGAGAAAAATCGGTAAATAGTTCAGCGACAGCTTGGTCTAAACGTTGACCTAACTGGCTGCTTTTTACTGTGTCTGTTAATGTGATCTGCTGAGCCATATCGAACTTTTTTAAAAACCGTGAGACTAATACCCATTAGTATGGATAAAATAGAATAATTGCATCATTGTATCTGTTACTGGTTAGAAAGTAACGGAAGCTTACGAAATATTTAATTCAAGGAATCGACGCCTGACATGAAACACCTTACTTTATCGGGTCTATTAGCCGTATCACTCTTGGTTGGTTGTTCAAGTAGTGAAGAGATAGTGCCAGATGTACCACCATCGGTTCTCTACTCTGACGCGCAAGAATCACTGCAGAGTGGTAGCTGGCTTTCAGCAATAGAAAAGCTAGAAGCCCTAGACTCACGTTACCCATTCGGCGCCTATTCTGAGCAAGTACAGCTCGATCTGATTTACGCTTACTACAAAAATGATGACTTGGCACTTGGCCTCGCTACCATTTCACGATTCCTACGTTTGAACCCTACTCACGAGAAACAAGATTGGGTTCTTTACATGCGTGGCTTAACGCACATGGCGCAAGACCGAAACTTCATGCACGATATTTTTAATATCGACCGTAGCGACCGAGACCCTGAGCCGGTGAAACTCGCTTTTGCTGACTTCAAGCGACTACTCGAACGGTTCCCTAGCAGCCCTTACGCTGAAGATGCACAAAAACGCATGTTCGCACTTAAGAATCGCCTAGCCGACTATGACTTAGCAACTGCGGATTTCTACCTACGCCGCGAAGCTTGGATTGCTGCGATCAACAGAACGCAAGAGCTGCAAAAGACTTACCCAGATACCATCGCTGCTCGTAAATCTCTAGAGATTCAGCTAGAAGCTTATAAACAACTAGGCCTAGATGACGCTGTGTTAAGAACAGAAAAGTTGATTGAGTTAAACCCACTACCTTAATCTACTTCTTACATCTCAATCCCAAAAGCGCGCTAATTTACTAGCGCGTTTTTTTTATCCACATATCGCAAACTTGATGAATCGCATATTACACGGTATCTTCAAAAGATAACTTTTAACAAAACATCAACATGGAGTGTGGATGTGAGTAGGTTGTTATTATTTATCTGGGTATCGCTATTTAGCCAATTATCCTACGCATTAGAACTGTCCCCATTAAGCAATAAGCCTTACATGGGCGACTTAGATGTGCTCAAAGCCAAAGGAACGGTTAGAGTGCTAGTTTCTGCCGATCTTGGTTTCTATTACATCGAGGATGGTAAGCCAAAAGGCATCGTGGCAGAAATGCTCTACCACTTTGAAAAAAGCCTTCGTAAGAAACACCCCTACCTCAATGTTCAAATCATCCCCGTACAACGAGATGATCTACTTCCCTCTTTAGAATCTGGCTATGGAGATGTCGCTGTTGCTAACCTTACGATCACCGACAAGCGCTTACAAATCATCGATTTTTCCAATCCAATGATTAAAGATGGGAAAGAATTGATTATCACCGGCAAGAACTCAGAGCCGATCACCGAGATCAAGCAATTGAGCGGCAAAGAGGTATGGATCCGTGCAAGCTCGAGTTACTTCGAGAGTGTACAAAGAGTCAATAAAGAGCTTAACGAATTAGGTTTACCACCACTGCATGTCCACTTCATTGAAGAATCACTGCAAGACTACGAGCTGATAGAGCTAGTCAACCAAGGTTATATTCAGGGCACAATTCTGGACAGCCATAAAGCAAAGCTGTGGATCGACGTAATGGAAAACATTCAAGTGCATCATGATTTGCCCTTACGTGAAAATGGCCAAATAGCATGGGCATTGAGAAAAAACAGCCCTCAGTTAAAGAAAGAGATAAACAAATACGTCAAGACTGCACGAACAGGTACCCTACTTGGAAATGTTATCTATCAGAAATACATCGACAACACTCGCTGGTTAGGTAGAGCACTCAACCCAAATAAAATAGACCGAGTGGCTAAGCTTTCAGATGTCTTTGAAAAGTATTCGAGTAAATACGAATTCGACCCTTTGATGATGTCTGCACAAGGTTTCCAAGAATCTGGATTGGATCAAAGCAGAGTTTCTCATCGTGGCGCTATTGGGGTGATGCAGGTGCTGCCAAGTACCGCTAAAGACAAAAACGTCAACATTAAAAACATACATAAGGTGGATAACAATATCCATGCGGGTGTGAAATACATGCGCTTCATTAAGGACAGATATTTTGACGACCCTGCCATTACGCCAGACAACCAGATCTACTTCACTTTGGCTTCTTACAATGCAGGTCCAGCTAAGATCAGAAAGATGAGGCGCATTGCCAAGCAGAAAGGTTACAACCCAAACATCTGGTTTAAAAACGTAGAGATCATCACTCGCAAATACGTGAGTAAAGAACCGGTAACCTATGTCGCCAACATCAACCGTTATTTTGTAATCTATAAGCAGTTACAAGCTATCAATGCCATCCGAGAGGACGGTACAGCGAGATTACTAAAAACCAACGATTAGTTTGTCTTCAATCCCAAAAGCCTGAGGAACAAAGGCACTAGGGGAAGATAAAAACACAAAAGCCGCATAAGAAAACTTATGCGGCTTTTGCTTATCAAATTCAGAGAAAGCTTACATAGCGAACTATATCACGAGAGCTACATCACAAAACACTATTGAGTAAATTTTCATCAAGTACTTTCAATAAGCTGTAGGACGCCCCTAAAAACTGGTTTAATTTTTAGCGAAGCTTTGTCTCTAAGTTATCGTTTTCCATAAGGATAACAAGCATTTTCCGCCAAAAAGATACTAAGATTTGCGTGAGATCACATTTGATTTTAATGCTCACTCCACCCAACAAAAACAAGATCTAGATCACATTCTTTATTCCTAAAAGTCGTAATCTGAAGTTAACCCATGAGGGATACAACAGAGGAAAACTTCTATGAAAATGAACATCACTGGTAAAAACATCGACATTACCTCTGCAATCCGTGATCACATAGAAAGCAAATTTAAAAAGCTGGATAAATGGCAAGTAGACATCATTGGCTGCCAAGCGAGCTTTAGCGAAGAACCAAATAAGAAGAAAAAATTTGAAGCAGTACTAACCGTACCAAAAGGCCAACTTGTTGCTTCATCAATCCATGACGACCTCTACGTTGCTATCAACGAAGTAGAACAAAAACTAGAGCGTCAACTCAACAAGCTACGCCACAAACCAGAAGCGCGCCGCGCTGAAAAGCCTGAAATCGAAGAGCTAGAAGCTGAAGTAGAATAAGGAAAGATAACAGATTAAAAAATAGCGCCTCAGGGCGCTATTTTTTTGCTTGACGCTCGTAGCTCGCTTGCTTATTGTGTTTAAACATTCATAAAACAATCACTTTTTATGCAAACTCAATCTTTGTTTATTTTTGACTTCTTTTTTCTTCCGTAAATCGGAGGCTAAGTCGTTTTAGAAAAACAAGTCAAAAACGAACAAGAAGCCTCCCACACTAGGGAGGCTTTTTTATAAGGACACATTTATGACTGACCGCTCAATTTCACTGGATGATATCCGCCTTCGTCTTAATGATTTAGATGACGAACTACTGAAGCTACTTTCAGAACGTCGCAAGCTAAGCATCGAAGTTGCTAAAAGCAAGGTAGAAACATCAAAGCCAGTTCGTGATGCAGTAAGAGAACAACAACTGTTGGTTAAACTGATTAACAACGGTAAAGATAAATACGAATTGGATGCTCAGTACATTACCAAGCTGTTTCACACTATCATTGAAGATTCAGTCCTACTGCAACAGTCATACCTACAAAACCTCGCGAATCCGCAAAGCCGTAAACCATTGGCTCGCGTTGCATTCTTAGGTTCTAAAGGGTCCTACTCTCATCTTGCGAGCCGTGAATATTTCAGCCGTAAGAATATGGAATTGATTGAATTAAACTGCAACCACTTCAAAGAAGTAGCGTCGACGGTAGAGTCGGGCCACGCTGATTACGGTGTGTTACCTATTGAGAACACCAGCTCAGGTTCGATTAACGAAGTGTACGACCTACTTCAACACACCACGCTTTATATCGTTGGTGAGCTATCTCAGCCGATTGAACACTGCCTAGTGGCGAAAAACGATATTCGTTTAGAAGACATCAAAACGCTCTATTCCCACCCACAACCTCATCAGCAATGCAGTGAGTTCTTGAGCCGCCTTAAGGGTGTCAGCCTTGAGTCTTGCGCAAGCACGGCTGATGCAATGAAAAAGGTTAAAGAGCTAGATGGAAATGACGTAGCAGCTATTGGTAACGCATCGAGCGGTAAGCTTTATGGGCTTCAGCCAATCCAAGGCAACATTGCAAACCAAACAGAGAACCACACGCGTTTCATCGTTGTAGCACGTAAGCCGGTTGAAGTATCGACTCAAATTCCAGCAAAAACGACACTGATTATGTCGACATCTCAAGAGGCGGGTTCTTTGGTAGAGACACTACTGATCCTGCAACGCTTGGGCATCAACATGACCAAGCTGGAATCTCGCCCAATAATGGGTAACCCTTGGGAAGAGATGTTCTATGTCGATTTAGAAGCACACCTGGATTCAGATAATATGCAGCAAGCGATAACGGAACTAACAGCTATTACTCGCCATTTAAAAGTCCTTGGTTGCTACCCAAGTGAAAACATCAAAGCGACTCAAGTTAAGTTGTCATAGCTGAGAGTGAGTATCAGCTTCTAGCCAACATAAGTATTTGGCCTACAGTAGGCCAAATACTTAAATCACCATCTAGTCGAGTACTATTCGAGCTAAGAACACTTCCCCTAGCATGCCTGTAACATAATTCACTTGTTTCGTAAATTCTGCACGATTATCTCCCTCCACCACTTACTCCTATCTAATAAAAAAACATTAATGGCTTTTTTATCAATAAAGACAAAACCTTACCGCCTTCACAGGAAATCATCGAACTGTGTGTAATTAATAGCGAGTAAGCATTAAGTAACATAAACTTACGCGCTTAAATTATAAATAGTGTTGTCATTAACTATGAAGCTAAGTACTAAAATCTTGCTGCTGATAACTCCTGTGATACTGTTCAGTACCGCTGCTTCTAGCTATATTATTTATTCGACGCAGAAAAGCAGTTTCATCAAACGCGAAGACAACGCACTTCAGCTCAACATGGAAAAGTTAGCTGGGTACTTTCGACAGTCTCGCTCATTCCTCAATAGCTACTCTTACACCTTGACCCAAAGTGATATGGTAAAGCGTTACTTTCTCACTGAACAAAACCTATCTCGCGATCTTGAACTGGTAAGTAATCTTCAAGAAGCCATACATTTTCTGCAAGATGATGATGAAAGTTATACTGGTTTAGCACTTTTAAATGGTGAACGAAAATTGCGCTATTATGCGGATAATAGCAACGATTCACGCTCTCAGATTGACAAGAAAATATTAGAATATGTTGACCAGTACTATCGAGATACCCAAGCAATCTCAGGTACCAAATATATTCAAAACTCTCAAGGCGAAGGGATGTTGGTTCATTATGAGAAGGTAGACAGAAAAGCGACTTTCCCAACCGAAAATAATCAACTAAACGATGCGTTCTTTGTGGTTGTGTCAGTCTCTCTCGACAAGTTTAATACTTTGAGAAAACAGATAGAATTCGACTATCAAACAAGCTTATTTTTCACCTCGGTAGCGGTTTCTCTAGAAAATGATGTCACCCACTCAGTCAAACTTGCGCCAGAACTGTATGCAACGGTAGACCCAGCTCAGTTCCTATTAGAAAACAAACTCGACTCTATTTGGAACAAGCTGAGTGTCTCATTTGTACTATCTGCGTTTGTTACTGTCGCTCTGCTACTCATGCTTTTGTCTCGCAGCGTGATAACTCCGATAACGCGACTCGATCGACAATTACAGCAGGTAGAAAAAAAACAACGTAAGAACATTGAACGCTTGGGCACTCGTGATGAGCTTGGCCGTCTATCACAGCGTTTTTATGACATGTACCAAGAACTAGATAACACCTACCAACAAACCAAGCTTTTGGCCGAGAATGATCAGTTAACCCAAATCGCCAATAGGCATCAATTTCAAACCTTCGTTCAGCAATCATTGCCCAAGCCTAGCTCGAATACCGAAACCTGGGTTCTCTACTTTGACCTAGATAACTTCAAGTTTGTGAACGACAAATATGGACATCAAATCGGCGACTCCATTCTGGTCAGTTTTGCTCAGCGTATTTCCGATATTTGTAGCCACTATAAAACAGAATTTGACGCTCATTGTATGCCAGCCCGACTTTCTGGAGACGAGTTCGTTGTGTACATTAACGCCCCTACTCGCCAAGGGAATATCGCGCATAGATTCTCTGAGAGCTTACTGACGCCACTACAAAAAGGTTTTATCACAGAATCAGGGAGCTTTCCGATCACGGTCAGTATTGGTATTGCGACCTACCCCAACGATGGCCACTCCATCGAAAAGCTACTGTCGAACGCTGATACCGCGATGTATCAAGCCAAACGCGCAGGTAAAAACCAATTTGCTGACTATTCACGAGATTTAGACAAAGCGATTCAACGCCAAGCAAACATTGAACGCGCACTCAGAGACAAGAACTTTGATGATGAATTTAGACTCGTTTATATGCCGTACATGGATTCAACAGGAACCCATGTTATTGGTGTTGAGGTGTTATTACGTTGGAATTCGGAGCAACTAGGCTTGGTTCCACCTGATGAATTCATTCCAATTGCCGAGCAAACAGGATTATTCGATCAGGTTGATCAGTGGGTCATTCAGAATGCATTTGCTTCTTTTCATCGACTTCAAGCTCAATTTGATCACTCAATTCAGTTATCGATTAACTTATCTTCTGCTGGGATTGAAACGACTGATCTTGCTGACTTCATCAAAGAGCACGCCGATTTAAATCGAATTCCGCCAAGTTTGATTGATTTTGAAATTACCGAAACCTTTTACTCTAACTCTGAAGGTTTTCCGCTGCTTAACGAACTGTCATGCATGGGTTATCGACTGGCGATTGATGACTTTGGTTCCGGTTACACCTCTATCACTCAACTGGTGCAGTATCCAACTCAGAAAATTAAATTGGATAAAGCGTTTTTGGATACCTTAATTGAGACAGATAACCAGAACATCGTAAAACCGGTTATCGGGTTGTGTCATGCTCAGGGGAAAAAGGTCACCGCCGAAGGGATTGAAACTCAAGACATGCACCAGTGGTTACAGGATGCACAGTGCGATATGCTGCAAGGCTATTACTTTGGTAAACCCATGCCATTAGAAGAGTTGAGTGACTGGTACCGACAACATCAACTCAATCTAATCGACAACAAAAAGAATCCGACACATGAAATCTGTAATCATCGCATCGCTGAACCCAGCTAAAATTAACGCCGTTAAAAGTGCGTTCTTATCTGCTTTTCCTGATACTGAATTTGATTTCAAAGGCATAAGCGTCCCTAGTGGTGTCGCCGATCAACCGATGAGCAATGATGAAACCTATCAAGGTGCCGTGAATCGTGTTCACAACGCAACTCAAGCTCAGCCTGATGCAGACTTCTATGTTGGTCTAGAAGCGGGAATAGAAACAAACGTCACCTTTGCTTGGATGGTGATCGAAGCGAATGGTCAACGTGGCGAGTCTCGTTCAGCAAGCCTGATGTTGCCACCAACCGTGCTTGAGAAGTTAAAGCATGCAAACGAGTTAGGGGATGTGATGGATGAAGTGTTTGGTACCGATAACATCAAACAGAAAGGTGGCGCCATTGGCTTACTAACACATAACCAACTGTCACGCAGTTCGGTCTATCATCAAGCTTTAATTTTAGCACTGATCCCATTTGTGAATCCTGAGCACTTTCCTATTTAGTGCTTCGTTAAACTTAGAAAGGTTCTGAAAACAATCTTCAGAAACAAAAAACGCTAACATTCAGTTAGCGTTTTTTATCGAATTCGTATTCGCACTATCTAGTGATAGCCTAATTCCGTTATTACTTTAGCAATAGATCGGCGATCACGGCTTTCTCTTGTTCAGACTTGGCCTTTAGCTCATTTGAGCCTCTGGTTATCGTTGCCACGCCTACTCCCAGCATTTGACTTACTTGCCGTTGAGACATATCGCCTTTCATCAACTCACAAAAAATATTAATTCGAGCAACCAAAGCATCTCGCTCGTCAGGTGTCATCATCATGGTCAACAACAATTCGTGCTGATCTTTTTCGACAGCCGTCTTTACCAAGTCCATCAGTTGTTGCCAATTATCATATTCAGGTTGTGATGCCATATCTCTACACTTACTTTTAAATTCTGACTTTAAAGAGTCGCTTAACGATTGAAAGCGTTTAACACTTTATACCGAAACACTTGATGCGATCCAATGTAAAAAGGCAGTAAGTGGAAATGGTTCGCACTCACTGCCTTCATATTACTCAGATTAAGACAAAATACCGAAGCCTTAGTATTTCATTTTTGCCTCATGGGGAGCTAAAAACGTTCCCTGCTCACCCAAGATATCTCGATAGTAGGTCTCAAACATCAAGATATTTTGAACGTAACCGCGAGTCTCTTTGAATGGGATCATTTCGATAAAAGCATACGCATCTAGCTTTTCATCACTGCGTGAACGCCACTGTTTGACACGACTAGGACCAGCATTATAAGCAGCAAACGCAAAGATACGGTTATTATCATATTGAGCCAATAAACCATCTAAATAGTGGCTACCAATCTCAATGTTCTTGCCGACATCATAAAGGTCATCGCTGCCCTGGTACTTAATCTGATGCTTCTTCGCTGTATATTGAGCCGTCTTCGGCATGATTTGCATGATACCGCGCGCGCCAACAGGAGAACGAGCTTCTGAGTCCATGGCACTCTCTTGTCTTGCTAAAGACATCAAAGTAATTGGATCGAGATCGTGCTTCTCGGCGTAGAAATTAAACCACCACTTATGAGCAACAGGAAAACGTAGCGCAATGTTATCCCACATCTTCGCCGAGATGCTCGCTGTTACTGTAAAGTGATTCCAACGCTGCGTCGCGGCATGAGCCGCAAGCATTGATTTCTGATCTTTGTCAGCATTAGTTAACAACCAACGCCATTCACTCTTCGCTGCCGCTATTTTATCTCGGTCAATCAGCTCGCCGATTCGAACCAAAGAAGTGGCGAATGGCTTGACTGTTTCAGCATTGTATTTGAGTGTCGATGTTGGGTATTGAACCGGCTTACCTAACTGCTTAGCCGCAGCCACACTGTAGAAGTTACGCTTCCCTAAAATATCTGACAGTCGCTTATTGCCTTTATCAGTGTCGCCCGTCGCGATTTCAGCTCTGCCCTGCCAATATTGCCAACGAAGCGAAGCCTGATGTTTATCATCCAAGCGCGCTATCCACTCTTTCAGGCCCGTCCAATCGGCATGCTGAATCGCTAAGCGAGCACGTCGTTCGAGCAGAACTTGCTTTGATGAACTCGCGAGCATTTTGTCTCGCCACACCATCAACTCTTCAGAATCGGTGTTGATCAGACGAAACGTTAGATAATCGGCTAGCTCTTGAGATTTCTCTTTCGAAAATTTCTGAGCCTTGATGACATCATCAAACACCTCTTGAGCGCTGCTTGATGACTTCCTTGCTAACTTCTCGAAAGCAAACTCGGTTTGCGCTTGGTAGAATTCATTTACTGGGTGCTTCTTAGCAAACGCGAGTACATTTTCAGGCTTGTTGTACAACGCCTTCATCTGCTTAGCTTGAGTAATTGACTCATCATGCTCCAATTGCTTAATCAAATAGCTCATTAACTTACCGTTACGGCTCTCGAACGCTAACAGCATTCTATCCAGAATCAGCTCATCGGTTCTTAGCCCGGCTTGATCCCAGCTTTGAAATAGAGGGTCACAAGCGTCATCAATACCACTACCACTCAACCAAAGTTGCTTAGCCCCTTTAAAAGCAAGCTCTTGGTTGCCTTGCTCATAATTCGCACGGTAGTAGATACATTGATATTTTTCACCAACAGGCTCTTGGGTTTGAAACTCAAGGATCGTTTCCCACTGTTTTTGAGCCGCCAATAAATCTAAATAAGGCGCACGCATACGATTGGAAAACGGCAGTGCTTTATTCTCTTCAATAAAGGCATCCACTTCAGCAGGTGTGCGATCACCTAAGCCTAATAAGAAGGCGCGATAATCAGTGTAAGGCGTTAACGGATATGTTTGAATTTTGTTACGCAGCGCGGAGTAAGCTTCTAGATCACGGTTGTCTAAAATCTCTTGTGCTCTGTCATAAACATCACGCTGCATTTCAAGCTCGGAGGCATTGCTAGCCATAGCCATCGGAGCCAGTGAAAATGAAGACAAAATTGCCGATGCAGCCACAGCAATTTTCGTATTACCAATGCGGAAAAACATTCGCTCTTTCCTTAGTGCGAGTATGAATACGTGAAGTCTATTTACGCCCGACATCACATCAAATGTAAAGAGATTGAGTGTAAATATTATTAATATTTAACACTTCGCCTCAGAAGCTTATTAAATATAGTTTTAATGACCAATGTGACAATAATAGGTAAGGATTCGTTCAAGAATGGCTTTTCTGTCCTAGGAGTAACATCTTTGGGGATATTGGTATAAAATAGACGACAATTTTGAACAATAAATTAGGATCGATCGGCAATGGCTGAATACGTATATACCATGTCTCGGGTGAGCAAAACTGTTCCACCTAAGCGTCAAATTCTTAAAGACATTTCTCTTAGCTTTTTTCCTGGCGCTAAAATCGGTGTTTTGGGTCTAAATGGTTCAGGTAAATCTACCCTACTACGTATCATGGCTGGCATTGATACTGATATTGATGGTGAAGCTCGTGCACAACAAGGTCTTAAAGTCGGTTACCTACCGCAAGAGCCTGTACTAGACGAATCAAAAACAGTGCGTGAAATCGTAGAAGAAGCGGTTTCTGATGTTGCAGACGCGCTTAAGCGTATCGACGCAGTTTACGCAGCTTACGCAGAACCAGATGCAGATTTTGACGCTCTTGCTAAAGAACAAGGCGAGCTTGAAGCGCTGATCCAAGCAAAAGACGGCCACAACCTAGAGACAGCTCTAGAGCGCGCAGCTGACGCACTTCGCCTTCCTGAGTGGGATGCGAAAATCGAATTCCTATCAGGTGGTGAACGTCGTCGTGTTGCTATCTGTCGTCTACTTCTAGAGAAGCCAGACATGCTGCTTCTTGATGAACCAACCAACCACTTGGATGCAGAATCAGTAGCATGGCTTGAGCACTTCCTAGTAGATTACAGCGGTACTGTTGTGGCGATTACCCACGACCGTTACTTCCTAGACAACGCTGCAGGCTGGATTCTAGAACTTGACCGTGGTGAAGGTATCCCATGGGAAGGTAACTACACGTCTTGGCTAGAACAGAAAGACGAGCGTCTTAAGCAAGAAAAAGCGGGCGAAAGCGCACGTCAAAAGACAATCGAGAAAGAACTTGAATGGGTTCGTCAAAACCCTAAAGGCCGTCAAGCTAAGTCTAAAGCTCGTATGGCTCGTTTTGAAGAACTGACCACTGGCCAATACCAGAAGCGTAACGAAACCAACGAACTGTTCATCCCGCCAGGTGAGCGTTTAGGTGACAAAGTTCTTGAAGTGAACAACCTAACTAAATCGTTTGGTGATCGCGTTCTTATCGACGACCTATCGTTCAGCATGCCTAAGGGCGCTATCGTTGGTATCGTTGGTGCCAACGGTGCGGGTAAATCAACACTATTCAAGATGCTAAGCGGTGCAGAACAACCAGATTCAGGTTCGGTTGTACTAGGTGAAACTGTTAAGCTTGCTTCTGTTGATCAGTTCCGTGACAGCATGGACGACACTAAGACAGTATTCCAAGAGATCTCTGAAGGCGCTGATATCATTAAGATCAACAACTTCGAAATCCCTGCGCGTGCTTACTGTTCTCGTTTCAACTTTAAAGGCAACGACCAACAGAAGATCATCGGTGAGCTTTCTGGTGGTGAGCGTAACCGTGTTCACTTAGCAAAACTGCTAAAAGCGGGCGGTAACGTACTGCTACTCGATGAGCCTACCAACGACCTTGACGTTGAAACGCTGCGTGCTCTTGAAGAAGCACTGCTTGAGTTCCCTGGCTGTGCAATGGTTATCTCGCACGACCGTTGGTTCCTAGACCGTATTGCGACCCATATCTTAGACTACCGTGATGAAGGTCAAGTTAACTTCTACGAAGGTAACTATACTGAGTACACTGAGTGGCTTAAGCAAACTCTAGGCGCGCAAGCGGCAGAACCGCACCGTATCAAGTACAAGCGTATCGCTAAGTAAATTAGCTTGTATTTTGAACAAAGGCCGCGATAATAGCGGCCTTTGATATATCTGGCTTACGTGTTACGCATCGATATAGAGAGATTACTTATGGTTGAAAGACGTCAATTTTCACGAGTTATTTATCAAGTCCCGACTGAGATCTCACAAGGACAAGTAAATGTTTCAGGCTCAGTGCAAGACTTATCACTCCATGGTTTACTCATTCAATGCAATGAATCAAAACAACTTAGCCATGATGTCCCTGTTCAAGTGAGCTTTAAACTCGAAAACAGTGATATCAATATTCAGTTAGCAGCAACGATAGTCTCTACCATCAATACCTCAATGCGTTTACGCATAGAGCATTTAGATATTGATAGTATCAGCCACCTTAAGCGACTTGTTGAGCTTAACGTTGGTGACGATGAACTGCTTTATAGAGAGATTGAACACCTTACCGATTTAGGTAAAGAGTGACATCTCCATTACCCTTTTCTATTAGAAGCATTTAGTTAATACAAAACCATGTCTAAAAAAGTATCAATTACTATTCCCTCTAGTCAGGGGGAGCAGACGTTTTACTTCGGCCGTAAAGCCGTACTCATGTGCACCACTGCGATTTTTTCAGTACCGCTGCTGATTGGCGGAGCTGCGTACATGCACTTCGAGAGTAAACAAGAACTCGCACTGCAAGCGGGTGATGCCCAACAGTTGATTGAAACACTGATTGTTGAAAAAGAACAAACAGAATTTCTTTATGCTGAGCAGGTAGAAACCAACCATTCTCTATCGCAAATACTCACCGAGAAAGAAGGCACGATTCAGCTGCTTGGTAAGCGTGTATTTGATGTGGAATCAGTACTTGGTCTTGCAGATGAAGAGCTGCTTACCGATGATGTTTCTCTAGAAGATCGCATTGATGCGGCTGCAGTCGATTCAGCAGTAAGAGCCACGATGTTCCGGTTGATTCCAAACGATAGTCCAATGGCTTATCAACGTATCTCTTCTTCTTATGGTAGTCGCACTAACCCTATTTCAGGTAAACGCCACGTACATACTGGTATCGATCTAACATGTAAGCGTGGTGAAGATATTGTAGCGCCCGCAGATGGAGTCATTGAAACGGTGCGCCCAAGTAAAAAAGGCTTCGGTAACTTTATTACTATGCGTCACTCGTTTGGTTTCATGAGTTCTTATGCGCACCTACAGAAGTTCAAAGTACGTAGCGGTCAGTTTGTTAGTAAAGGCGATGTGATTGCGAGCTGTGGTAACTCAGGTAACTCAACCGGCCCACACTTACATTATGAAGTACGCTTCCTTGGTCGTTCATTGAACCCTCAATACTTGATGGATTGGACACCTGAGAACTTCAACTACGTATTCGAAAAAGAGAAAAAGGTTAAGTGGGGCCCGCTGGTTCAACTGATTGATAATGTGGTTCGCTTACAGATAAACCTGACGAACGTGCCTTACATTAGCTCGACCATCGACACTGTATCTAGTGAAGATAGCAAGAAACCTATTACGACTAACTAGACACGGCTAACTAGAACCTGTTGATTGGCCTATGATGATCTAATTGCTTTTAGCCTACAGTAGGCCAAATGCTTTCATAGCGTTCAGCACAAACAAAAAGAGCGACCATCAGGTCGCTCTTTTTTATGATTTCAAATCGTATTAACCACGATGAATCGAGTCATGTGCTTGTTTTAAAAGACTTTGGCTCTCTTGCAAGAATTGTTGTGAGTAGTCACCAAACCAATCACTCACTTGGTTGAAACTCTCAACAAACTTGGCTTTATCTTTGCCATCTAGGATTTCTAGCGCTTCTCCGAAACAGCTATGGAAGCGTCGAATCATCTCAATATTCTCATCCGAAGAGAGAATAATGTCACCATACAAGTTCGGGTCTTGAGCAAACAGACGACCAACCATCGCAATCTCAAGTCGGTAGATTGGCGAGCTAAGCTTCAGAAGTTGGTCGATGTTCGGATTCTCTTTACTTAAGTGTAAGCCGTAAGCAAAAGAGGTGAAGTGACGAAGTGCTTGAATCAGTGTCATGCCGTGATCGTGTTCAGCAGCATCCATCTGACAAAGACTCGCGCCCCAAATACCAAATTGATTCAGTAGCCATTGATAGCTTTCAGAACCACGACCATCACTGTAAACAATCACCTGCTTAGCAAGGCTTGGAACATCAGGGCCAAACATTGGGTGCAATCCAACCACTGGGCCTTGGTGCATGTTCATCATTGCTTGTAGAGGTTTAGATTTAATTGACGTCAAATCACATAGAATACAATCACTTGGTAGGCTACCTAGCTTTGCAATTACACCTTCAGTCAAATGAATTGGAACGGTCACCACCACAAGACCAGCATTATCTAAGATCTCATCAGCTCTATCCCAATCTTGGCTGCCAAGGATTTTCACTTCGTAGCCAGAAAGCTTAAACATACGGCCAAACAAGCCACCAAGTTGACCATTACCACCAACGATAACCACTGAACGCAATTCTGGGTTAAGGCACTTAAAACCAGAATCTTTTTCGCTAGCATAAGACTCACGCATAGTACGACGCAAAATATCTTCGATTAACTGTGGTGGAACCCCTATTTTCTCGGCTTCTTGACGACGAGATGCCAGCATCGCAGCTTCACGCTCTGGTACATAAATAGGTAAACCATGTTCACTTTTTACTTCGCCTACTTTCTCTACTAGAGCAAGGCGTTGAGCCAGTAAATCCAACATTTGTTTATCGACAGCATCGATTTGGTCGCGTAATTCGTTCAGTTCAACGGCCATTTTATTCCTTACTAATCTATAAGCCCGTGCCAATCTATAAGCCCACAATCACGCAGGTTCGTTAGCAACAGATCTTAAAATGCCCCATTAGATGAGGCACTTAAATCTAAAACTCTGACTAACCTTTCAAGCGGTTCTCTAAGAACGGGACTAATTCCGTATGTGCATGTTTCAATAGTGCCTCAGTTGAATCCCAATTGATACACGCGTCGGTAATAGAAACGCCGTATTTCATCTCATTGAGAGGTATATCCGAAGATTGGTTTCCTTCGTTAATATGGCTTTCAATCATAAGGCCGATAATCGACTTGTTGCCTTCACGAATTTGGTGAATCACATCTTCTGCAACTAGAGGTTGGCGACGGAAATCTTTACGAGAGTTAGCGTGGCTACAGTCGACCATTAGCGCAGCCTCTAAGCCAGATTTACCCAACTCTTGCTCACATTCGTGTACCGATACTGAATCGTAGTTCGTCTGCTTACCGCCACGTAAAATCACGTGACCATTTGGGTTACCTTGCGTTGTTAGTAGTGCAACTTGACCTTCGCGGCTGATACCCATGAAACGGTGGCTAGAAGAAGCAGCTTGCATTGCATTGATTGCAGTGCCTAGGTTGCCATCGGTACCGTTTTTAAAACCGATTGGCATTGAAAGACCACTTGCCATCTCACGGTGAGTTTGCGATTCGGTTGTACGAGCTCCGATTGCCGCCCAGCTGAATGTATCTGCTAGGTATTGAGGGCTGATTGGATCTAATGCTTCAGTCGCTAGTGGGATTTCCATCTCAGCGAGTTCAACAAGTAGCTCACGGCCAACATGCAGACCATGCTCAATATCGAAAGTGCCGTCTAGATGCGGGTCATTGATCAAACCTTTCCAACCCACAGTGGTTCGAGGCTTCTCAAAGTAAACACGCATAACAATATACAGTTGATCGCTAAGTTGCTCAGATAAGGCTTTTAGGCGTTTCGCGTACTCTTTCGCAGCTTCAATGTCATGGATAGAACATGGGCCACATACAACAAGCATGCGATGATCTTTCTTATGAATGATGTTTGCGATAGTTTGACGAGACTCTTGAATGAAACGACGAGCATTATCACTCAAAGGCAGTTTTGCTTTTAACTCCTCAGGAGTAATCAGTACCTGTTCGTCGATGATATTGACATTGCTTAATTCACTTTTCTGCATAACTCAACCTGTATATTTATTTTTACACCCAACATTTCCATTTGGGCTAACAATCTTTAAAAACACAATAACAGCTAAAAAGACGATTGCAAGTGTAAACAATAAAAAACATTATGTGTAAACTTAAACTTACACGCTAACTTTAACTCACTCTGAGATATAAATAGGTTTAAACCACGGTTCACACATACAAAAAAGGCGATATTTATCATATCGCCTTATCTAAAATTATTATGTGTTTATTTATCACTCACTGCCTAGCATTCGTTTAATCGTCTCTGAGGTCGCTTTCCACCTAGCATCTGAGTGAAGCGTCGACAAATCAAAACTGTGTTTTTTAAGCAATGAGTTGGCTAAAGGCACCTCTTGAATCGCTAAGTGATCAAGAGCTTCAATTTGTGCATCTCGTTTATTACACATCAATATCATGTCACAACCCGCATTCAAGGCCGCTTTTGCTCTGTCGGCTGGTCCGCCCATAATAGCAGCACCTTCCATGGTTAAGTCGTCCGAGAATATTAGGCCTTTAAAGCCAAGTTTTTGTCTCAAGACTTTCTGTAGCCAATACTGAGAGCCACTTGCTGGTTGCTCATCATAATGAGAGAACACCACATGTGCAGGCATCATGGCATCCAATATTCCGGCTTCAATTTGCGCCTTGAAGATTGCCATGTCTGTTTCAAAGATATCGTCTCTAGGGTCATATGGCGTCTCTAAGTGTGAGTCAGCAATTACGCCACCATGTCCAGGGAAGTGCTTTCCTGTTGTAGCCATACCAACCGACTTCATGCCTTTGATGAAAGCGCTGCTATGACGAACAATGGTATCAATATCTTCACCAAACGCTCGGCTACCAATCGCTTTGCAGTCGTGACCTTTATCTAATACCGGTGCAAAACTCAGATCGATATCATGGGCAATCAATTCCGCCGCCATCAGCCAGCCGGCCTGTTCTGCTAACTGCTCACCATTATTCTTAGTCGCAAATTCCTGAGCAGCTGGGATAATTGAAAAGCCGTCACGAAAACGCTGTACTCGTCCGCCTTCTTGGTCAACGCCGATTAAAATAGGACGTTTTGCAACTTTGCGAATCTCTTTATTTAACGCCGATAACTGTTTGCTATCGTGGTAGTTTCGAGCAAATAAGATGAGACCACCAACGGTTGGGTGCTCCAAAATTTCTCTGTCTTCAGCTGTCAGCTCGTAGCCTGCAACATCAACCCACAACGGTCCCATATTTATCCCTTATTAAACCTAATTTCGTAAACTTCCCGAGATTATTCTCTTTAAATTTGCTTTACAATGTTTTTAAACCAATCTGTGGAAGACTTTAGGAATGCAGCGCAAGAGCTTAGGAATGGATCATAAAGAACTGTATATCGGTGTGATGTCAGGCACGAGTATGGACGGTGTTGATACTGCCTTAGTTTCGATTGAAGATACGCAAATCACATTGCTTGCTCATGATGAGTTCCCTATGCCTGATGACCTTAAGGCGCGCCTGCTTGAGGTATGTATTGGTCAGAAAACGGATTTAATAACCATTGGCGAGCTCGACCACCAGCTTGGTCATCTATTTGCTGGTGCGGTTCTGCAACTTCTCAAAAAATCAGGCACTCCAGCATCTTCAGTGACTGCGATTGGTAACCATGGTCAAACGGTATTCCACCAGCCTACCGGCGAATCACCCTTTACCATGCAGTTGGGTGATGCCAATATCATTGCTGCTAAAACAGAGATTCAAACGGTCGCCGATTTCAGACGCAAGGACATGGCGCTTGGCGGACAAGGTGCTCCATTAGTACCAGCGTTTCACCATACGATCTTTCACCCGCAGGACAGCTCGGTTGTGGTGTTGAACATTGGCGGTATCTCGAACATTTCAGTGCTGCGTCCGAATCAGCCAACGCTTGGTTATGATACAGGCCCGGGCAATATGTTGATGGACGCGTGGGTAGATAAACACACTGGTGAAAAGTTTGACCGTGATGCGCAGTTCGCTCTGAAAGGTCAACTGAACCATGACTTGCTCAAACAGCTGTTAGATGAATCTTATTTATCTCTAACACCGCCGAAAAGTACCGGTAGAGAGTTGTTTAACCTGCCTTGGTTAGAGCAACAATTAACAGAATTTAACGACATCTCAGCAGAAGATGTTCAGCGCACGCTTTGTGAATACACCGCATTGACGATAGCCAATGAAGTGGAGACTTATCGCTTAGGTAATCAACCTGAACTGTATGTATGTGGCGGCGGTACGAGAAATCCATTGTTGATGAAAAGGTTGGCTGAACTGCTTCCGAGCTGGGAAGTTGATTCAACGACCAGTAAAGGCGTTGATGCCGACTACATGGAAGCGATGGCCTTTGCATGGCTTGCTCAACGTCATATTCATCAACTGCCAAGTAATTTACCCGAAGTGACGGGCGCAAGCAGGGCTGCCTCTCTAGGCGTTCTCTATCGTGCTGACTAAACAATTTAGAACCATCATTTTAGAATCACCATTTAAGGATCATTATGAGTAACGACGCTCTCATATCAGCGCTCTCGCACCTCGTTTCGGAGGGGAGAAACCCTGATACTATGGATATTGATCTACTCACCTCTCTCGAAGTGGTTGAAAAGATTAACCAACAAGACAAACAAGTACCACTCGCTATTGAGGCCGAGCTTCCACAGATTGCTCAAGCCGTTGACAAGATCGCTCACGCCTTCCAAAACGGCGGTCGACTAATTTACATGGGCGCAGGCACCAGTGGTCGATTAGGTGTGTTAGACGCATCAGAATGCCCGCCGACTTTCGGCGTCTCAGACAAGATGGTTATCGGCCTAATCGCTGGCGGACCAGAGGCGATTTTAAAAGCTAAAGAAGGCGCAGAAGACTCGCTAACTCTCGGTATTGAAAATCTGAAAGCGATTCAATTTTCAGAAAATGATGTCGTGGTGGGTATAGCTGCCAGTGGTCGCACACCTTACGTGATTGGTGCACTCAACTATGCCAATCAACTTGGCGCGGTGACCGTTGCATTGTCTTGTAACCCTGACTCTCCAATTGCTGAAATCGCTCAAATCGCAATTAGCCCGGTGGTTGGCCCAGAAGCATTGACTGGTTCAACACGCCTCAAATCAGGTACAGCACAAAAGCTGGTGCTTAATATGCTGACGACTGCCAGCATGATTCGCATTGGTAAAAGCTACCAAAATCTGATGGTCGACGTAAAAGCAACCAATGAAAAGTTGGTTGCCCGCGCTGCTCGTATCGTTATCCAAGCAACTGAGTGCGACAAAGCACTGGCAGTCTCGACACTTAAAACGACTGATTACGATGTGAAGTTGTCTATTTTGATGATTCTAACAGGGCTAGATTTAGAATTGGCCAAGGCTCAGCTTGATAAGCAAAATGGCTTCTTGAGAAAAGCAGTCGAGAATAATCAATAGTCTGCTGTTGACTGTTACTATCGCTACATACAAAAAGACCAGTGCACATGCGGTACTGGTCTTTTTTAGTTTTAATTTTTTATCGCTAGCTTGGGCTTAATAGTCGTTTGAGAACTCATCCCAGCCACGTTGCCATTCCATACGGAAACGTTGAGCGTCTTCCGTACCAGAACACACGCCTTCATACACCTGACCAGATAAACCAATCTGATAAGCATGGTTCGGATTACAATATTCAGCCACACCTAGGTGGTAACCTTCTGTGTAACTCGCTTGATCGACTGCGCCAAGCTCAGTCATCTCTGAATACGAACGTTGAGTGTGGCCTTTGATACCATCACGATAGCCAATCTCTTGCCAATTGCCTTCAGCTGCTAAATCTTGAACATTGGCGCTGCATCCTGCAAGGCTAAATGCCACGGCGAATAGTGCGATTATTTTTTTCATTTCAGTCCTTTATATTTACCTAGCCACTTCCTGACGAAGCGTTGCATTTGTGGTGATTCTCCGCTGAACACTGGCTGATGTCCACTTATGTCTGTTATCTGCCACTGATATCTATTGGTTACCGCTTAAAGCTGATAAATCACCACTTACCAGAAGCAAGACACATCTCAACATGAATAACCAACCGCTCTGCAAACGTAACAAACCACTCAATCAGTTATAACACCACTTAATTGACTATTCGACCACTCACTCTCATAGCGGAAGTTTCTTCTCATACACTCCTCTAATATACACCCTGACTTAATTAATACATTCAGGGATAACAAATTATGATGTGGTTTCTTACCTGTGTTGCAGCACTCATTGGTGGCTACTTTATTTACGGTGCCTTTATCGAGAAAATTTTCGGTATCAATGAAAAGCGTCAAACACCCGCTCACACTAAGCAAGATGGCGTGGACTACGTTCCAATGTCGACGCCAAAGGTTTACCTAGTTCAGCTGCTTAACATTGCAGGTGTCGGTCCAATCTTCGGCCCTATCATGGGTGCCCTTTATGGTCCGGCAGCGATGCTTTGGATCGTGCTAGGTTGTATCTTCGCAGGTGCGGTACACGACTATTTCTCAGGAATGTTATCTATCCGTAACGGCGGTGCTTCAGTTCCAACCATCACTGGACGTTACCTAGGCAATGGCGCAAAACACTTTATGAACATCTTTGCCATTGTTCTACTGCTTCTAGTTGGTGTCGTATTCGTATCTGCTCCTGCAGGCATGATCACTAACCTAGTGAACGACCAAACTGATTTCGCGATGTCTGCAACAACCATGGTTGTTATCATATTTGCTTACTACATCATCGCAACGATTGTCCCTGTCGATAAAATCATTGGTCGCTTCTACCCACTGTTCGGTGCACTACTTATCTTTATGTCTGTTGGCCTAATCACTGCGATTGGTCTATCTGACGAGCACCAAATCATGGGCGGCTTCGAGATGAAAGACATGTTCACTAACATGAACCCGAATGACCTACCACTTTGGCCAGCTCTATTCATCACTATCGCTTGTGGTGCAATCTCTGGCTTCCACGCAACTCAGTCTCCTTTAATGGCGCGTTGTATGGAAAACGAGAAGAACGGTCGCTTCGTATTCTACGGTGCAATGATTGGTGAAGGTATCATTGCTCTAATCTGGTGCGCACTTGCGCTATCATTCTTCGGTTCAGTTGAATCTCTATCTGATGCGATTGCAAACGGTGGTCCAGGTAACGTGGTATACAGCGCTTCATTTGGTCTACTGGGTGTATTCGGTGGTATCCTTGCTTTCCTTGGCGTGGTTATTCTACCAATCACTTCTGGTGACACGGCGTTCCGCTCAAGCCGTCTTATCCTTGCTGAATACTTCAACATGGAGCAAAAAACGCTACGTAACCGCCTACTAATGGCTCTACCACTATTCGTTATCGGTGGCATCTTGACTCAAGTCGATTTCGGAATCATCTGGCGTTACTTCGGTTTTGCTAACCAATCAACAGCAGTAATGATGCTGTGGACAGCTTCAGCTTACCTACTTCGTCACAACAAACTGCACTGGGTAACAACCGTTCCAGCTATCTTCATGACATCTGTGTGTATCACATTCATTCTGAACAACAGTCAACTAGGCTTCGGTCTACCAATGCAAATCTCAACCATCATCGGTGTGGTGAGTGCATTCGGTATTGCGGCTTACGTTATCAAAATTTCAAAAGGCAAAGGCGATATCGACCTTGCTGATGAAGAAGAAAAAGAAGCAAAAGGCGTAACCAAAACCGCCTAGCTCTTTCAGGATATTGATAAAAAGAGACAAGTCTTCATAAAGAGACAAAAGAACAAGCCAAACACACTTCGCTTGCTCCCGTAATCACCCAGTGATTCTTGGAAATTAAGACTAAAGCCCGTCCACCGTGATGGGCTTTACTGTATCTCAATATTGGCATCTCAGCCTGAGAAGCAATGACCGCTCGATATAACCAACGAAAACACAAGCAAAGCTACCGTTACCACGCAATGAGCTTTACACTTAACAAGCGTCTCAATAGGTGAAAATATGGAACTCATTCTCTCTCTACTGCAACAAACCTGTGTCTACTTAGTGATTGCTTATATGCTAAGTAAAACCCCATTGATTCTGCCTTTGTTGAGCATATCTTCACGCTTAAGTCATAAAGTCAGCTGTTATGTTCTGTTTTCTCTGTTCTGTATTATGGGTACCTATTTCGGACTGCAGATTAATGACGCGATAGCCAACACTCGTGCGATGGGTGCGGTTATGGGGGGGCTGTTTGGCGGCCCTGTGGTTGGCTTTGCCGTCGGCTTTACTGGCGGTATTCACCGTTACTCATTAGGCGGTTTCACAGACTTGGCTTGTGCTATTTCGACCACAGCAGAAGGCTTGATTGGTGGCCTATTGCACGTTTACTTAGTCAGAAAGAACAAAGCCAGCCAACTGTTTAACCCGTTGGTGGTTTTCTCGGTAACCCTGTTTGCAGAGATCATTCAAATGCTGATTCTACTGGCGGTCGCAAAACCCTTCGAACAGTCCTACGCTCTGGTCTCTGATATTGCTGCGCCAATGATCATTGCTAACTCAGTCGGTGCAGCGCTGTTCATGAGCATCATCCAAGACAGGAAAACCATCTTCGAAAAATACTCGGCTACCTTCTCACGCCGCGCATTAACCATCGCAGAGCGTTCGGTAGGTATTTTGCATGGCGGGTTCAATTCCGATAACGCACAAAAAATCGTACGTATCGTTTATGAAGAGACCAATGTTGGTGCGGTAGCGATTACCGACAGAGAAAAAATTCTCGCGTTCGTCGGCATTGGTGATGAACACCATATTCCAAATACCCCAATTTCATCACAAAGCACGCTCACTTCGATGGAACAGAACGACATCATCTACCTTGATGGCAAAGAGAACCCATACCAATGCTCCTTGTCGCAGGATTGTAAATTGGGCTCAGCTCTGATTATTCCACTGCGCGCGGGTAACGAAGTGGTCGGCACCATTAAACTGTATGAGCCAAAGCTAAAACTATTCTCGACCATCAATATGTCGATGGGTGAAGGTATCGCTCAGCTATTATCGAGCCAGATCCTATTTAGCAACTATCAGCAACAACAGACGCTACTGACACAAGCGGAAATCAAGCTGCTGCACGCTCAGGTTAACCCACACTTCTTGTTCAATGCGCTTAACACCATCAGCGCAGTAACACGCCGTGACCCAGATAAAGCTCGAGAGTTGATTCAGCACCTATCTCACTTCTTTAGAAGCAACCTAAAGCAGAACATCAACACCGTGAAGCTCAAAGACGAGCTGGCACACGTCAACGCTTACCTGACCATAGAGAAAGCACGCTTTACCGATCGACTTGAAGTGGAATGGGATATCGACCCGCAGTTGTATGAATCTCAATTGCCGAGCTTTACCCTGCAACCGCTGGTAGAAAACGCCATCAAACATGGGATTTCAAACATGTTGGAAGGCGGCAAAGTGAAAATCTATAGCGAAGCTTTCGAGGGTGGATTCAAGTTAACCGTTGAAGACAACGCGGGTAATTATCAGAAGCCATCTCAAGATCACGTAGGATTAGGTATGGAAATTGTTGACAAACGACTCACTAATTTCTTTGGACAAGATTCAGCACTAAAAATAGAATCTCAGCCACAGCAATTTACTCGAATGAGCTTTATCATACCTATACTAAAATAATGGTATTTTCGGAGACAAATCGCTCCGAGTTGAAACAATTAGAAGCAGACATTTAAAAGATAAGCGTGAATCAAGCAGGGATAGAACCAAGATGAAGATTGTAGGATGTTAAAGGCATTAGTTGTCGATGATGAGCTTTTTGCTCGCGAAGAACTGATTGAGCTGCTAACCGAAACCGGTGAAGTGGAAATCATTGGCCAAGCGAGTAACGCGATCGAAGGACTGAAACAGATCAATCTACTCAAGCCTGATGTCGTGTATTTGGATATCCAAATGCCGCAGGTTACCGGGATTGAACTGTTAAGCATGCTTGACCCAGACACCATGCCTTACGTGGTATTCGTTACCGCCTACGACCAATATGCGATTCAAGCCTTTGAAGATAACGCATTTGATTACCTACTTAAGCCAGTCGAGCCTTGTCGATTAAACAAGAGCGTTTGTCGTCTAAATAAAGTCATCAAACAAAACCAGAAAGCACCAGAACAGAACATCTCAGCGATTGCTCCCTGCCACTTAGAGCAGATTCCGTGTATTGGTCATAACCGCATTGTGATCATGGCAAGCCAAACGGTCGAGTGCGCCTATTCCGATATCAGTGGTGTGCATGTTCGTAGCTCATCGCAAACCGCGACCTCACAGTTAACGCTAAAGATCTTGGAAGAAAAAACCGATTTGATCCGCTGTCATCGCCAATATTTGATCAACATAAAATCGATCCAAGAGATCAAACTGCTAGAGAATGGATTAGCGGAGATCATTACCCTTACTGGCTTTGAAGTCCCTGTTAGCCGTCGTTACTTAAAGACTTTAAAAGAGCAACTCGGTCTCCAGTAACGAGTTAGAAGTTCGACGCCTTGTTCCAAAGTACGATCAAAAAAGCCAACGTATCAACGTTGGCTTTTTACTGTTTGCAAATCGATAGTGTTTACAAATCGATAGTGTTTGCGAATCGATCTTGTCACCAATCAATAGCGATTAGTCGACTTGCTTAATCTGCAGCTCTTTCGGCACTTCGAAGAACATGTTCTCTTCACGACCTTGAATCTCTTCAACCTCGGTAGCACCCAGCTCACGAATACGATCTAAGATTTGGTTTACTAACTCTTCAGGAGCAGAAGCACCGGCTGTTACACCGATTTTCTTTTTGCCTTCAACCCACTCGGTTTGAATGTCTTCAGGACAGTCAGTTAGGTAGCCTGGCGTACCTAGCTTCTCAGCCAGCTCTTTTAGGCGAGTTGAGTTAGATGAGTTCTTAGAACCAACAACAATCACTACATCAACGTCATTCGCCATCTCACGCACGGCATCTTGACGGTTTTGAGTCGCATAACAGATGTCGTCTTTACGAGGGCCTTGAATCTCAGGGAATACACGACGCAACTCTTCAATTACATCTGCCGTTTCATCAACAGACAAGGTAGTTTGGCTAACATAGTGCAGGTTACTCGGATCGTTCACCACTAGATTCTGTACGTCCTCTGGTCTTTCAACCAAGTACATACCACCAGTTTGGCTCGCGTACTGACCCATAGTGCCTTCCACTTCAGGGTGACCCGCGTGGCCAATCAGTACTACTTCCATATGTTTGCGGCTCGCACGAGCAACCTCCATATGAACTTTAGTCACCAAAGGACACGTCGCATCGAATACCGTTAACTCACGCTCTTTCGCTTCTTTACGAACCGCTTGAGAAACACCGTGAGCCGAGAAGATCACGATGTTGTCGTCTGGTACTTCACTCAGTTCTTCGACAAAAATAGCACCACGCTGTTTGAGCCCCTCAACAACAAAGCGGTTGTGTACCACTTCATGGCGAACATAGATCGGTGGCTGATACATTTCGAGTGCACGCTCTACGATGCTGATCGCACGATCGACACCGGCACAAAAGCCACGAGGGTTAGCTAACATTATTTTCATTTCATTGCTCATCATTTACCGCGGTACTAAGGTTGTTTCTATAGAGTTCGCCGTCAGCGAGGTTCGCATTCTACAGTGAAGCGTCTAGACAGTGAAGCTCTGGGTGACATCACAGCTGTAAGGCTATCTTGTTCTAGCGTGAAGACAGCTATTCTAACGTTAAGATAGTTATTCTACCGCTAAGATGTTGACGTCAAACGTAACGTCTTGACCAGCAAGTGGGTGGTTAAAATCAACCGTCACTGAATCACCTGCGATGTCAGTAATAATCCCTGGGATTTCCATACCGTCAGGACCAGAGAATGCCATGATAGTGCCCACTTCAACTTCAGAATCGCCAACAAACTTAGCACGATCCATATAGTGAATATGATCAGGGTTTGGCATACCAAACGCGTCTTCTGCTTTCAGTTCGATAGATTTTTCAGTTCCAGCTTCAAGTCCGAGTAAGCACGCTTCAAAGTTCTCACTTAGACTGCCATCGCCCATGACGAACTTTGCTGGTTTGCCCATATTTTCCGTACTATCGGCAACTGAACCATCCTTCATTTTAATCGTAAAATGTAGAGTTACTGCTGAATCATTTTTAATTGCTGCCACGTTACTTTCCTTAGATTTCTTTATTATTTGAAAACGCCATTTGCTTCGCTCTCATATTACTTGCAGCATAAAAAAAAGCGCCGTCGGAATCAACCGACAGCGCTTAGGGCTATTCTATTCTGTGAGTCATAGACTGACTTTGAGGCAAGCTATTTGCTTTCGTCTTTCTTACGGAAACCATCTAAGATGATCATCGCAGCACCGATACAGATTCCCATATCCGCTAAGTTAAATGCAGGCCAGTGGTAAGTGCCCCAGTAGAAGTCTAAGTAATCGACAACAAAGCCATGTACGACTCGGTCAAACACATTACCTACTGCGCCACCAATGATGATCGCATAAGCAATGTTATTCCACTTCTCTGCTGCTGGTAGTTTGCTCATCCAGTACGTCAGCATGCCTGTTACCGCAAAGGCGATACCCGTAAATAACCAACGCTGCCAACCACTTTGATCACTCAAGAAGCTAAACGCTGCACCGTAGTTATGCACATACAGAAAGTTAAAGAATGGCAGCACCTCAATACGGTTTGCCCAGCCATAACCCATATTGTCCATGACAAAGAGTTTAATGCCGATATCAGCCAAGAAGACCAATAGAGCCAGCCATAACCAACGTACACCAGATTGTTTTAACGAAACTTCACTCATTTCAATTCCTAGTATTTACGAAGTTGATATTCATTGTTAGTCACCTTAAGTGGCTTTGATTACCGACTTGGTTAAACACATTTCCTATAACTAAAAATAACCCCAGTTGATACTGGGGCTATGATTTTTACAAAAAGTTCAGTCTTTCTCTGAGTCGTTATGCGAACTTACGCACTTCGCCTTCACCGTCGATGTTCGACACACAACGACCACAAACTTTCTCGTGACCTTCGATAGTGCCTACATCTGGAGTGTGGTGCCAGCAACGATCACACTTCTCAGCTTCAGTAGCTGCAACTTCAACGAATAGACCAGCAACGTCTGTCGCTTGCGCTGCATCAGACTTCTCGCTCAGTGGCTTAACAACAGCTGCAGAAGTGATAAGTACGAAACGTAGCTCATCTTCTAGCTTGTTGATTTTCGCCGCTAGTGCGTCGTCAGCGTATAGAGTAACTTCAGCTTGCAGTGCACCACCGATCGTTTTCTCTTTACGAGCATCTTCAAGAAGCTTGTTCACTGCGCCACGAACAGATTGGATTTCAGTCCAGAATTCGTTGCTTAGCTCTTCGCCTTCAGCAAGACCAAATAGACCTTCGAACCACTCACCTGTGAATACGAACGTGTCGCGATCACCCGGCATTTCATTCCAGATTTCATCTGCAGTGAACGACATGATAGGTGCCATCCAACGAACGAGAGCTTCTACGATGTAGTAAAGCGCAGTCTGACAGCTACGTTGAGCATGGCTGCCCTGCTTCGCTGTGTACTGACGGTCTTTAATTACGTCTAGGTAGAAAGAACCCATTTCGATAGAACAGAACTGCATTAGACGTTGAGTCACACCGTGAGTATTGTACTCGCCGTATGCTTTAACAATCTCTTCTTGTGCAGCTTGAGCACGACCAACAGCCCAGCGATCAAGTGCAACCATCTCTTCAGCAGGTACTAGGTCAGTTTCAGGGTTGAAACCGTTCAAGTTCGCTAGGAAGAAACGAGCCGTGTTACGAATACGACGGTAAGCATCCGCTGAACGCTTTAGGATTTCATCAGAAACCGCAACTTCACCTGTGTAGTCTGTAGAAGCAACCCATAGACGCAGGATATCTGCACCTAGCTTGTTGGTTACATCTTTAGGTGCAACAACGTTACCGATAGATTTCGACATCTTACGGCCGTTACCATCCACCACAAAACCGTGTGTTAGTACTTGCTTGTATGGTGCTTCGTCTTTCATCGCGATAGATGAAATTAGAGAAGACTGGAACCAGCCACGGTGTTGGTCTGAACCTTCAAGGTAAAGATCAGCACTGTGAGTGCGCTCTTCGTTCGGGAAGTTGTACTCTTCGCGAGAATCAACAACAGAGAAGTGCGTAACACCTGAGTCGAACCATACGTCTAGCGTATCCATTACTTTTTCGTACTTATCAGCGTCTTCTGCGCCCATAAGTTCAGCAGCGTCTACATCCCACCAAGCTTGAATGCCTTTCTCTTCAACTAGCTTCGCAACTTTTTCAATAAGCACTGGGCTTTCTGGGTGAAGTTCTGCTGTTTCTTTATGAACAAACAGAGCAATTGGCACACCCCAAGTACGTTGACGAGAGATACACCACTCAGGGCGACCTTCAACCATACCTTCGATACGGCTTTGACCCCATTCAGGCAACCACTCAACACTCTTGATTGACTCTAGTGCTTTTGCACGTAGGCCAGCTTGATCCATAGAGATGAACCATTGTGGTGTTGCACGGAAGATGATTGGAGTTTTGTGTCTCCAACAGTGTGGGTAGCTGTGCTCGTATGCGTGGTGATGCAGAAGTGCACCTTTCTCTTTTAGAACTTCTAAAACAGAGTCGTTCGCTTTGAATACATGCTGACCAGCAAATAGCTCAGTATCTGGCAGGTAAACGCCGTTTGAACCAACTGGGTTAGCGATTTCTAGGTTGTACTTCTTACCAACTACGAAATCCTCTTGACCGTGGCCAGGCGCAGTGTGAACCACACCAGTACCTGAATCCGTTGTCACGTGGTCACCAAGAACAGCAGGAACAGTAAAATCGTAGAACGGGTGGTTGAACTGAGAAAGCTCAAGATCAGCACCTGTAGCAAAACCAAGGTTATGGAAATGCTCGATACCTGCACGATCCATTACGTCTTTTGCTAATTCAGAAGCAACAACGATACGTTGAGCAGGCAGGTCGCCATTCGCTTCAACTTGGATAAGCACGTATTCAAGATCATCACGTAGACATACTGCGCGGTTCGCCGGCAGAGTCCATGGTGTTGTCGTCCAGATAACGATTGAAATTTCGCCTTGACCCGCATGACCTTCAGCTAGAGTAAATTTCTCTAGAAGTGCCGCTTCGTCAGCTGCAGTAAATTTCACATCGATAGATGGAGAAACTTTATCTTTATATTCAACTTCAGCTTCAGCCAGAGCAGAACCACAGTCAGTACACCAGTGAACTGGTTTGAAACCTTTAAGAAGGTGACCTTTGTCTGCGATTTTGCCTAAAGAACGAATGATGTTCGCTTCAGTGCCAAAATCCATAGTGCGGTAAGGTTTGTCCCACTCGCCCATGATACCAAGACGTTTGAAGCTCTCTTTCTGACCTTCAACTTGACCCGCAGCGTACTTACGACACTCTTCGCGGAATTCAGCAGCCGAAATCTTCTGACCAGGCTTACCTTTCTTCTTCTCAACCATTAACTCGATTGGAAGACCGTGACAGTCCCAACCAGGGATGTACGGTGCATCAAAACCAGAAAGGGTCTTAGATTTGATAATAATGTCTTTAAGAATCTTATTCAGCGCGTGGCCAATGTGAATGTCGCCGTTCGCGTATGGAGGGCCATCATGTAGTACGAAAGATTTTTTACCTTTCTTTGCCTTACGGATTTCGCCGTAAAGATCTTCTTTGTACCAACGCTTCAGCATTTCTGGCTCACGATTTGCCAGATTGCCGCGCATTGGGAACCCTGTTTCTGGTAAGTTCAGGGTATCTTTATAATCACTCATCGATTCTTAATTCCGTTATATTGGGCGAAGTTAGACATTATGTTAATCGGTGGAATCATCCGATTAATTCTTTAGCTGAAGCAGCCACACCCTTGCGGCTTCAGCATCCAATTCTATTTGATTCTTTAGTGCGTCGAACGATTCAAATTTTATCTCGTCGCGCAGTTTGTGCAAAAGTCGTACTTCTAACTGTTTACCATATAAATTGGCTTTAAAGTCAAAAAAGTGCACTTCTAATTGCTGCCTTACCCCATTAACTGTTGGTCGTTGTCCAATATTAGCAACGCCACCGACAGGAACACCATCGATATCCAAAGCTTCAACAACATACACTCCCGATACAGGAGAAACACAACGCTTTAATGGAATATTAGCGGTAGGGAAACCGATAGTTCTCCCTAGTTTTCGACCATGGGACACTCGACCACTAATACTGTAATCACGTCCTAACATGGTAGCACTTGCAGCCAAGTCATCGACCGCTAATGCATTTCGTATCTCAGTACTACTTACTCGTAATTGGTTTAAGCAATAGCTTTGGGTGCTTACCACCTCAAAACCGTACTTCTCGCCCGCCTCTTTGAGCATAGCGAAATTACCAGTGCGACCTTTACCAAAGCAAAAATCGTCACCAACCACCAAGAACTTCACACCAAGCTTATCAACCAAAAGATCTTTAATGAATGCTTCTGCGGATAAACTTGCAAAATACTGATTAAAATTGACACACAATAAGCGACTGATATCTAGCTTACTCAGTTGCACGTATTTGTCTCGTAAGCGAGTTAAACGTGCTGGCGCTCTATCTCGGGCAAACAGCTCCATAGGCTGCGGTTCAAACGTCATAACAACAGAAGGTAGCCCTAATGCTGCAGCTTGTTTAGAAACCTGACTCAGAACCTCTTGATGTCCTAAATGAACACCATCGAAGTTACCTATGGTTAATACACAGCCATGATGCTGCGCTTTAATATTGTGTATACCTCGGATCAGTTCCATTATGATCAGCTAAAACCTGTTATTTGCATCATTTATTGTGTGAAACCGACGGATTATATACTAATCAGTATTAATCTGTCGCTGCTTTTAAATGTTTTACTCGGATACCTAAAACCAGTACCGAAACAATATAAACAAAGCCACCAAGTCCAATCAAGCCTGTTAGCATCAGCGCTCTCTGACTAAAGCTCCATTCAAGCCACTGTTGCATATTATCTAGCTGCCACAAAATAGCCGCAACCATCACACCGCCAGAGACAATTAACTTCGCGCAGAACAACAAAGTCGTCTTTGTTAGTTTGTAGACGCCAGCAAGGTGTAAGCCGCGATATAGCAGTGCCATATTCACAAAGGCAGACAGCGCCGTCGCAATAGCCAAACCCACATAACCATAGAAATAAGCAAAGATCGCGTTAAACACCATATTGGTCACCATTGCGATAATGCCGTACTTAACCGGTGTTTTGGTATCTTGGCGAGAGTAATAGCCCGGGGCTAAAACTTTAATCAACATGAAGTTAAGCAAGCCTGACGCGTAAGCTACTAATGACATCGATGCCTGCTGTACATCATGTGGAGAAAACTCACCGCGCATGAATAGCACCATCAGCATTGGTTTAGCTAAAACGATAAGACCTAACATCGCAGGAATACCAAGCAGCAAAACCATGCGCACACCCCAGTCCATGGTATGTGCGAACCCTTCCCCTTGAGCGTCTACGTGTTTACGAGACAAAGCAGGAAGAATCACGGTCGCAATCGCGATACCAAATAAACCTAATGGGAATTCAAGCAAGCGGTCTGAGTAATACAACCAACTGATAGAGCCCGTCGCTAGGAAACTGGCAATGAAAGTATCAAACAACAAGTTAATTTGACTAACAGACACACCAAACAGAGCTGGGATCATTAATGTGCGGATCTTAACGACGCCCGGATCTCTCCACCCCCATTTAGGCTTAACCAATACACCCGCTTTAATCAGGAAAGGCATTTGGAACAGGAATTGAACTAAGCCTCCAAGAAAAACGCCGATGGATAAACCAATTTCAGGTTGTTCTAAATTAGGAGCAAGAAACCAAGCACAAGCAATGATCATCACGTTCAAGAACACTGGAGTAAAAGAAGAGACCGCAAACTTACCTAATGTATTAAGAATGGCCCCAGATAAAGCTACGAAGGTGATAAACCACAAATAAGGAAAGGTAATCTTGAGCATAAAGCTCGCTAGCTCAAATTTTGGCGCTGATGGGCCATCATTTAGCCAGTCGATAAACCAACCCGCACCAAACATCGCGGTGATCACGCCAGAGCCCAATACCCCGATAACGGTGACGATAGACACTAAAACTCCGAGCGTACCCGATACTTTGGCAATTAAATCTCGAGTCTTATCTTTATCACCTGCTGCGTGATATTCCGTTAATACAGGAACAAACGCTTGAGAAAACGCACCTTCTGCAAAAAGTCGACGTAAGAAATTAGGAATTTTATTAGCGAAGAAGAATACATCAGCACTCGCTCCAGCCCCCATCAAATTTGCTACTACTACATCACGTACTAGCCCCAACACACGGGAAACAAAAGTCATTGCACTGACAATCAGGCCTGACTTTAATAGTCGTTTACTCACAGAAACCTCTGACACTGGTTGATTACTTTCAAGCGAGGATAAATACTATCCTATCCTAAGAAGCATATTTATTAGCATTGGTCTAAAAATGCTGTTAGAATCCCCGCCATCTTAACCGCGATGACCTTTCCATACCAAAGTTTGTTTGGCTACGATTGGTTTTTGCACAAATCATTTGACAATTAAGCGCTAATGAGGGATAGTCCTCGCCCTTAAATTGTCACCGAACTAAGTTTTTGGGAGTTAGACCCTTGGCAAACAGTAAATCTGCTAAGAAGCGCGCTATCCAAGCTGAGAAACGTCGCCAGCACAATGCTAGCCGTCGTTCTATGATGCGCACTTACATGAAAAAGACTATCGCAGCTATTGCAGCTGGTGATAAAGAAGCTGCAACTGCTGCTCTTGTAGAAGTTACACCACTTCTTGACCGTATGGCGACTAAAGGCCTTATTCATAAGAATAAAGCTGCACGTCATAAGTCTCGTTTCGCTGCTGCAATCAAAGCTCTTTAATAGAAATTTGATTACAACGCAAAACGAAAAAAACCGGCCTAGGCCGGTTTTTTTATATCTAAATTTTGAATAACGCTTTTTTTTACGTGCTAACAGCAATTTTACTTACCGATAGACAATTAAGCAGATAGATAAAAAACAATCAGGAAAATAAAGAGAGAAGCAAATTGGTACGTAGATAGATAGATAGATAGATAGATAGATAGATAGATAGATAGATAGATAGATAGATAGATAGATTTTAACGTTCGACATGAAATACTGACACTTCCTTGTGTCATTCCATCGCTGATAAGAAATCCCCCTCCCACCAGCAATTAGCTACTTACAGTAAATACCATGCAGTAGATTAATCATCGCTTTGACTTCTTCGCTGCTCAATGTGTAATACACGGTTTGAGCTTCTTTGCGAGTTTCGACCAAACCATCTCTTCTCAACCAAGCAAGATGTTGAGATAAAGCAGACTGACTCAGTTCCAACTTGCCACACAACTCCCCAACCGACAGCTCAGTACCATGTAATAGGCACAAGATCTGTAAGCGACGCTCGTTGGCCATGGCTTTGAGTAGAATCACAGCTTGCGCTGAGTTCTTCTCCATCTCTTTTAAGTTCATAGTTTGGCTCCCTACAACCTTTACGCCAACTACGGGCTATCAGTATTTCCGGCATATGGTGGCGTTATGATAATCGATATCAATTCATTAACAAACCGCCTCACTCGAACAATTTGCTAAAATCTGCGTCGCATACGTTTTTTACTGCTGGATGTTGGATCATCCTCTCAGCAAATATGACGTAGTACTCCTCCTTTAACTCTTCAATACCACACAATAATTGCAGTGACGTATCTTCCTCAACTTCAGACATATAAAGCGTCGGCGCTAAGAATATTGCGTCATCGTGATAACGAGCAAAAGCCTTCATCAATGCCGCGTCATCAAACTCTCCCAAAATATCAGGTTTAAGTCCTTGTCTATCGAACCATTGCAGTACTTTACGTCCCATCGAAGTTCGGCTTCCTGGGATCAAAAGCTTTCTTTGTTCTAATACTGCGGGGAAGTTAACACCTTCAACCTGACCTGAACTAAAAAAGCTCATTCCACTCTCACCCAATTTTTTACTAAACAGACCCGGGCTTTGACTAGAGTCCACCGGACAGTCAGACAAGATCATATCGAGTTTATGTTGTGAAAGTTGCTCAAGTAACATTTCATGGGTCGATTCAAAACAGCGTAAATGAATGCTGTTATCAGGGGGAATGGTCGACATCAGTATCTTACTGACGAGCCTTTTAGAGAGTGCATCTGCAACGCCAACATCAAACAAAATATTGGAGTGCTGGCTGTAATTCACGATATCCAGCATCTCGTAACTCAGGCCAAACATACGATCGGCATATTTAAAGACCAGCTGTCCAAGCTCTGTAGGCTCAACACTGCGGCCATTACGCTTGGTCAACTTGCCATCCATGCGCTCTTCTAAGGCTTTTATCTGCCCCGTTACCGTTTGTGGTGTTAAGAATAGGGCTTCTGCAGCTTTAGTAACTGAGCCTTGCTTGCAAACCATCCAGAAGTAATACAGATGGTTATAGTTGAGGTGCGACATAGATGTGCCGTAATAAAAGAGTAGATAGCCTTTTATATCAAATATGACACCGCCACTCAATAAACTCGGAAAAACCAAACCTAACTAAGTATTACTACCTATTTTTACGAAGTGTCTGATTTCATAATGTAATATTTCAGTGAATATTTTCAATTTTTCTCCAACTTTCAAGATCTACATCACCAAGTTACAAACCACATAAAATCCAACAAAAACAATTAGTTAAAATGGCAGTATTTACTGTCAAAATATTTAAACAGTAAATTATCACAAAAAAAACCAACCTAAACCAAAATGTAATATTACTGAAATATTTGTTCTCTAACATCACGCTCAGATTAAACAAACAGACCAAACACAGACTTAAACGGTCCAATGGAGAATACATTATGAACCAAGCTACTACTGCAGCAGCGCCTATCTCGAGCACTACTCGTTGGCTACGCTGGGCTAACTTGGCATTCATGCTTTACCTACTATTACTTTCAGTTTCAATGGTTGGTACAGGCTTCAAATGGGCAACAGGCGAGCAAGCAAAGGTTCTTTTTGAATTTGCTTCACACCCAGTTGCAGGCTTAATGATTGGTTTAGTAGCAACAGCGCTGATTCAGTCATCTAGTACAGTTACTTCAATTATCGTTGGCCTTGTGGCAGGTGGTTTACCTGTTGAGCTAGCAATCCCAATGATCATGGGTGCGAACATTGGTACTACGGTAACCAATACGCTAGTTAGCCTTGGTCACGTTCGTTGTAAAGAAGAGTTCAAGCGTGCATTCGCAAGTGCGACAATTCACGACTTCTTTAACCTATTAGCTGTGGCTATCTTCTTACCACTAGAGATGGCGTTTGGTATTCTAGAGAAGATTTCTCACTGGTTAGTATCACCAATGCTAGCAACAGGTGATATGAGCATGGGGGGTCTTAACTTCATCAAGCCAATCACTAAGCCAGTAGTCAGTGCGATTAAAGAGCCTCTATCAACATTTGGCGACACTGTTGGCGGCATCATGCTTATCGTTCTAGGTATTGCGACTATCTTCGTAGCCATCACAGTAATGGGTAAGCTAATGAAGAGCCTAATGGTTGGTCGTGCTCGTGAGATTCTAAAGAACGCAATCGGTCGTGGCCCTATCCACGGTATCGCTTCTGGCTCTATCGTTACTATCCTTGTTCAGTCTTCTTCTACGACAACAAGCTTGATGGTTCCGCTAGTAGGTTCAGGTGTTCTTAAAGTACGTGACGTTTACCCATTCACTCTGGGAGCAAACATCGGTACATGTATTACCGCTCTACTTGCAGCAACAGCAGTATCTGGTGAGTTCGCAGTATTCGCACTACAAATTGCTCTAGTACACTTGGTGTTCAACATCATGGCAACGGTATTCATCTTCGGAATCCCGTTCCTACGTGAACTTCCAGTTAAAGCGGCTGACATGATTTCGGATATGGCTGTGAAGAACAAATCTGTAGTAGCAGGCTACCTTGTTGCGGTATTCCTTGTACTGCCTGGTACAGTGTTAGCTCTGACTGCTTAATAGCAAAACAAACATCGCTTATAGCAAAGCCCGCAACCTAGGTTGTGGGCTTTTTCTTTTCTGCACAGCGGATGCGAGTAGCGAAGGGCCAGAAGCAGATTAGAGATACGGGTAAGCGAGTAACGAAAAACACGAACTGTGATAGTCGTACTTGGTATATCGCCGACTCAAACCTAGGTATGTTTTTCGTATTCCTAATCTCATTTACTCGTTTCTATTCTTAGATCTTCGTATCTCGCATCTCGTGCACTCGTATCTAGCTACCCTACTTACCCTGCTCATTACGCAGGTACATGATCGCAACCATGCCAAAACCGATAAATTGCCATAGATACTGTCCATCGCTTGCGCCAGTGATGGTTTGAGTGAAAGCCATACAAGCAGTCACAAACAAAGAAGAAAATGCAGCATAAAGTAACCACGGACGGTCTTTCCCGACCATGAACTCACCTGCAAATACAGAGCGAATAACCAGTAAAAATGGAACACATTGCAACGCAATCAGAATCGGAAACATAAAGTCGAACGTTGGGCTAAGTAAAGCATGACCGACTTGGCTCTTATCCCAAGTGCCTACAATATAGCCTTTCCAACCAGCCCAGGTGTCTCCCGCATATGCGGTATCCGGCGAAATGAAGCCAAGTAGTACGCCCATCACTTTATCGATAAAGCCATTTTTGAACCAAAAGACGAATAAAAAGATCTGAATCGGTATGATCTGAAAAGCAAACTTCTTCAACATGTATGTACCCCAAATAGTGAATTATTTGGTGACCAGTATGTGGAATTAGGTGTTTTTACGCTTGATGCAAGGCAATCGAGCCTGAGTCCAAACAATAATCAAACATGTTAAGAAGCCTGTCGGCACAGGGAAACCTTGCGGGAATACCGGAACTATCAGCGCTCACTCACACCTTCACTTAGAAGGGATATTAGGCATTTAGGAAAGGTTTGTTTTTTATAAAGATTCAATAAGATCAAAGAGTTGACCGTCATGCTCTTTTTTCACTTCGGTGTAGCGCTGATAGTTGTATTGCGAGCCTTTTGGATTATCCGAAAGCTTGTCAGCAACACTCAGTAGATAGAAGCTGATTGGGCTCGGCGTACTTTCAGCTGCATAAGAAAGGTAAGGAAAAGCTTGATTGGCATGTTGGTTAATTAACAATGCAAGCCCTAGGGTCAGATTGGCAATATCACAACGTGGGTTCATCTCAAAGGCTTGCTTTGCCAGTTGTAGAGCACGTTCGCGATCTTCTTGCTCACTGTTTTGCAAATAGGCCAAAGACTCGGAATACGACAGTAAAGCATTGACCAAATAATTATCTCGCCCTTGCTGTTGAATCATATCCAACTGAACCGCTATGTTTTCAAATGGCTGACCACCTTTGCCTTGGTAAAACAGTGATATCCCCTCAGAAATAACACTCCAATCCTCGTAATTATCAATAGAGGTCACTCGATGACTTGCCACGCCGTATTCTGAGCTCATAGGAGCAATAATGGCTTTGATCTCGAGAATCACATCCCCAATGGCATCGAAGAAATTACCTTGGCTGAAGCGCTTTTCCACTTTCTGACTTTGATTGGGCTGGCGGTTGTTTTGTACAAGCACGCTCAGTACATACTCTCCACCCTTTTGCTTGAGCCAACCTTTGAGTTCGATACCATTGTTGGCCAGTGATTGCTTACCTTGTTTAGATAGCTGAGAAAAGTGGTAACCCGATAGGTTTTTAGCTGAGTTCAGCCCATAGAAAAGATAGTTATACACACTCTCCGACATCTCATAATCGTTCGTAGAATCGAGTGTTATATCATGGATATAAACAGGAATTACATCATTTTGATTAGCAGAAATAACAGTGGTGTCATTAGTTGGGACATCGAGTTGCCACGCCCAGGTAGCTATTAAGCCAACAGAGAATACCGCTGTTGTAATCAGGGCGATGGTTTTCTTTTTCGACTTAGCGACAAGGGCCTTAGGTTCAAGCTGAGAGACGTCCTCGACGGGAGTTGGTTCGATGCTCGGCTGAGTCACCTCAACATCGAACAGGTAACCTTGCTTAGGAATGGTCTGAATAATCTGATATGGGCGTGACTTATCCTGAAGCTGACTGCGCAGTAAGCTGATGACCTGTCTGACCAAGTTGTCAGACACTTGAGTTCTTTGCCACACATCCGCGGCAATCTGCTGCGTACTCACCACTCGCCCACGATTCTCAATGAAATAGCTCAGCAATTTAGCTTGCAATGGCTCTAGATGAATCGCCTCATCATCAATCACCAACTGATTCTTATCAGGGTAAAATGAAATAGGGAAGTCATGTTGCAATACAAAGCAATGCGAGCGAGTCATAGCAGTTCTGTAGTTAGAAAAGACCCCACAAGGTTATTGGTTTTATAAATGGTAAGCAAGCCAAGCATCACAAATAAAAAAGGCTGCACAGTGGCAGCCTTTCAATCAAACAAAACAGATTCAATTAAACCGAGAATGGGTACTTAATCGCTTCGTGGCACTCGTAACCTTCAACCCAGAAGTCATCCATCGTTACCCAAGTTTCTAAATCCTCAAGAGACTTAATCTCAGGGTTGATGTGGAACGTAGGGCCCGCTAAAGGCTCACGCTTCAGCTGAATATCACGCATTGGCGCCAGTTGATCTTCATAGATATGAGCATTAACTAGCTTGTGGTAAGCAACACCTGCTTTTTTACCGGTGATTTGTGCCATGATCGCTAGGAACACGTACACTTGAACCATGTTGAAGTTCAGGCCTAGTGGTACATCACAAGAGCGCTGAGTACTGTTTAGGTACAGAGTGTCACCAAGTAGAGAGAAATGGTGGCTGTACATACACGGACGCAAGCATCCCATATGGAACTCGCCTGGGTTGTAGAAGTTTAAGATCTCACCACGGTCATCAATACCGTTCGTCAAATCATCAACAATCTTCTTCAGTTGGTCGATATGACCGCCGTCAGGTTTTGCCCATGCACGTCCTTGAACGCCATAAACACGGCCCATGTCATCTTCACCCTTGCGGTAAGGATTATTCAGCCATGCTTCGTTCAGGTTCGAGTTCGCATCCCAAGTTTTAGTCCCTAGCTTACGAAAATCTTCAGCATTATCGTAACCACGGATGTAGCCAAGCAGTTCAGCAACTGCCGCTTTCCAAAAGCTCTTACGCGTTGTGACAAGTGGGAACTGGTTGTTACCAACATCATATTCAAGGTCAGCATTGATCACGGTTAGGCAGCGCTTGCCCGTGCGTTCATTTTCAATCCAAGTACCGTTATCAACGATACGCTGACAGAGATCTAAATACTGTTTCACACCAATTCCTTACTTCGTCTGTTGTGGTAATTCGTCTTTGTAGTGACCACGCTTGTATGCCCAAACCATCATCAGCGCACCGATGATAACCATTGGCAATGACAGGATTTGTCCCATAGAGATAAAGCCGCCGAACAAGCCTAGATGTGCATCTGGTTCACGTACGTATTCGACTAAGAAGCGGAATGTACCATATCCTGCAAGGAATAACCCAGATACAGAACCAAGAGGACGCGGCTTTTTGATAAACCAGTTCAAGATGAAGAACAGCACAATACCTTCAAGCGCCATTTCATAAAGCTGAGATGGGTGACGAGGAAGTGGACCGCCATTCGGGAATACGATAGCCCATGGTACATCCGTAACACGGCCCCATAGTTCACTGTTCATGAAGTTACCTAAACGGCCCATACCTAAACCAAAGGGTACCAATGGTGCAATCATGTCTGCGACGCCAAAGAAAGTGCGACCATTCTTTTTCGCATACCAGAACATTGCGGTAATAACACCAAGCAAGCCGCCGTGGAAAGACATACCGCCAGTCCATACCTTAAATAGGTAAAGTGGATCCGCTAAGAAAAGGTCAAAGTTGTAGAACAGTACGTAGCCAATACGACCACCCAGCACCACACCTAGAAAGCCAGCGAACAATAAGTCAGACACTTGCTCACGAGTCCAACCGCTGCCCGGTTGATCAGCTCGGCGATTTGCTAGCCAAAGAGCAAACATAAAACCGACAAGGTACATTAGGCCGTACCAACGAACTGAGATTGGTCCTAGTTCAATAAGAACAGGATCGATATTTGGGAATTCGATAAAACCCTGAGACATACTTGGCTCTCTATCTAAATTGATTAACGGTTAGCTCAATGGCTAACAGAAAAAGACACTACAGCAGCATTGTGGCTGCTATAAACATTAAAAATACCGCAAAGAATTTCTTCAGCACAGGGGTTGGCAATTGAGTGGCCAGTTTCGCACCTACTCGAGTGGTCAAAACTGAGGTACAAGATATCGCGATCAAAGCCGGCAGATAAACGTAACCTAAGCTATACGTAGGAAGATCATCGACAGAAGATCCATGCCAAATGAACCCTAGCATTCCCGAAATCGCGATAACACAACCGCATACCGAAGATGAGCCGACGGCTTTACGCATTTCCACACCGTGATGGTTAAGGAAAGGTACCGATAAAGACCCACCGCCAATACCCGCTAAGCTTGATACCAAACCAATCCCACCACCACACAACACGGTTTTAGCTGAACCCGGCATCGACTTTTGGCTCTTAGAGCGAATCGACAACAACATTTGCAACGCCAATACCAATACAATCACACCAAAGACTTTTGGTAGGTATTGAGCTGGAATCACATCGGCCACGAAAGAACCGAGGAAGCCACCTATAACGACACCTGGCATTAACCACTTAACGACAAACATCTCTACGTTACCCAACTTTAAATGGTTAATCGCAGACGATCCCGACGTAACAATGATGGTTGATAGCGAAGTAGCCAATGCCATTTGCATTGCAAACTCTTGAGGGATACCCGCTTTAGGAAGCAAAAACAGTAAGGCAGGAACCACCAGCAAACCACCACCAATGCCTAGCAAGCCAGCTAAAACACCAACAATAGCACCAAGGCCTGCTAGCAAACCTATCAGTTCATATGACACGTTAAATCCTATTTTTTACCTGCTCGAATGAAGCCTGTAAACTCACGCTCTTCGAAATAGTTCAGCATCATACTATAGATGTCACTACCATACGGTTTTGAAAGTGCCTTATTTGCCAAATCCTGTAATTCAGCCAAGTTCGATTGACGAATCAAATATTTGGTTCTTGCGACATTCGAGGTATTCATACTTAACGTCTCATACCCCAATCCAATCAATAGCAGCGCGCCCATCGGGTCACCGGCTAACTCGCCACAAATACACACAGGTAATTGATATTGCTTACAAGTATCATGAATTTGTTTTAATGCCATGATCACCGCAGGGTGCATTGATTCATAGACATCGGATACTCGTGAATTGTTCCGATCAACCGCTAATAAATATTGGGTTAAGTCGTTAGTACCGACTGAAACGAAGTCGACCTTATGCGCAATCAACGGCAATATGTACAGCATGGACGGCACTTCAATCATGATACCAACGCGAGGCATACGCACTCGGTTATCAAGCTCATGCACTTCGTCATACGCTTGTTCAATCAGCTGTAGCGCGTCATCCAATTCCTGAGCACCTGAGATCATCGGCAGCAAAATACTCAAATTATGGCTTTCACAACTCGCACGTAGCATGGCACGTAACTGAATAATAAAGATGTCAGGATGATCGAGCGTAAAACGAATACCACGCCAACCAAGGAATGGATTGTCCTCTTCGATAGGAAAATAAGGTAAGGCCTTATCACCACCGATATCGAGTGTACGCATCACCACTTGTTTCTCTGGGTAACTTGCCAGCACAGAACGATACTGCTTGAATTGTTCATCCTCTGACGGGAATCTTTGCTGCAACAAGAAAGAGATTTCAGTTCGATACAGCCCTACTCCATCAACGCCTTGGTTGATAGCGATGTTAGTGTCTGCACTCAAGCCCGCATTAAGCAGGATCTCGACTTGCTTGTCGTCTTGGGTTTTTGCCGGAAGGTACAGCTCGCGATTAACCATAGAGGAGAGCTCACTCTCTTCCAGAATCAGCCCTCGATACTCTTTGAGCAGGCTTTTAGTCGGCTCAATAAAGATCTCACCGCTATACCCATCAACAATCGCTCGCTTACCATTAGCTTGAGCTAGGTTGAGATTTACCCCCATGACTGAAGGTATGCCAAGCGCTCGAGATAAAATCGCTGCGTGCGAGTTCGCCGCCCCTTCCAAAGAAATAACCGCCAAGAGCTTTTCTTTGGGAATAGACGCTAATACCGAAGCGGTTAACTCACGAACCACTAGAATAATCGGCTTATCTAAGGTGCGGAGTTCATGTTCAGAGTTATGGAGGAAATAGAGCAGCCTTTGTCCGAGCTCTCGGATGTCTTGCGCTCTCTCACGAAGATACACATCTGACATACGAGCAAAGCGATTCGAATAGCTCTCAACAACCTGTCTTAATGCCCAATCGGCTTTATCGCCCTTCTGAATTTGACTCTTCAGATCCTTACGCAACATAGGATCGTTGAGTAAGTGAGTAAACAGGTCAAAGATCGCCAACGCATCTTTATTGATTTCGCTATCTAAGCGCTTTCGCATGCGCTTAAAGTCATTGAGGGCGTTTTCAACCGCTACCGCCAACAGCTCATGCTCTCTCTCTACATTGAGCGTCGAAGCAGGATAAACATCGGTGAGTTCAGGCTGAGTATTGTCCCACCACAAATCACCAATCGCCACACCCGATGAAGCTGCAATACCTTTAGTCGCAGGTAGTTTCTGTTGCTCTAACAGCCAATGACCTTGAGTTTGGGCGTGCGCCACAATAACGGCAAGTTGTGCTGAGAGCGTGACAAGGAAAGATTCTTCCATCTCACTGAATAAACGAGGGGTCTTCTGTTGAATAACCAATACACCAAGCACTTGCTTGCGGTGGATAATCGGAGTTCCGAGAAAAGAGTGATAGACGTTTTCTCCAAGCTCTGGAAAAAACTTATAAGCAGGGTGAGCGGACGCTTGTGCAAGGTTGATAGGTTCAGCACTTCTTTTAACAAGGCCAACCAGACCTTCGTCAAAACCAATGTGAATGCTATTACCTTTGAAGATCAGGCCTTGAGTTGCCATCAACTCAAGGCGCTGCATATCATTATTTGCCAAATACACGGTGCAACATTCCGTCTGCATCGCACTGCATGTCTCTTTAACCAAAATATCAAGAGCCGTCGACACATCTTCAACTCTTGATACGTGTTCAACTATTTCCCTTAGTTGACTGAGCATGCTTAACCTCTACGCAATTTGCGCTTTCCTTTTATTTTTCGCTCTTTAAACGGCATTGCTAAAGATGCGAACTCTTTCATCGCTCGACGGTACACATCTCGCTTGAAAGAAACAACTTGTCGAACTGGGTACCAGTAACTCACCCAACGCCAACCATCAAACTCAGGTGTACTTCCACGCTGCATATTGATATGCGATTCATCGCAATCTAAGCGCAAAAGGAACCACTTCTGTTTTTGTCCAATACAGACAGGTTTAGAATCCCACCGAACCAGTCGTTTGGGTAGCTTGTAGCGTAACCAATGACGACTTGTCGCGACGATCTTTACATCCTTTTTGGTAAGGCCAACCTCTTCATACAACTCGCGGTACATTGCTTGTTCCGGAGTCTCACCTTCATCTATTCCCCCTTGAGGGAATTGCCATGAATGTTGCCCGTATCGTTTAGCCCAGAAGACCTGACCATGGTTGTTACAGATTACAATACCAACATTTAATCGGTAACCATCGCCATCTATCACTGGCCAACCTCTATCTAAATTTTTAATTACTCTGATTTTTCCACATATCCCCAATCGGAGCAAACTTAGTGACGTGATAAGCGCTATATTTATGAATAATAACTAGGAATATGGATAAGTTTTGCTCAAGTTCTAGTTACCCACACAATAGTGAGACATAGACCACATTTATTCACCTTTTCTGTGAATAACTATGTGAAGAATTACCCGCAATCGTTTTTTTTAATCCATAGATTCATCAACACCAAAAACGACAAATCAATTAAATTCATTTTATTTTCATATAAATCAATCAATTAAAATATTATTTTGGTTTTAAAAAACATTAGCAATGTAAAAGATCTTTCAGAAATCTGACATGGTTAAAGATCAACCACTCCGATGTTTATCCACACTACCAAGTGAAAGATTCATTTTGAACCCCATTTGGCAAGCATTTTATCCACCATAAACCCCTGTTTATTTATCCACTAAATTAATATTTCAATTAATTACCTTTATGTCCTGTGGATAACCCTGATTTTGATCCCTTCATCGCAAGGAGATCATTTCTTAACCAGTCGTCATTTGGTGATAACTTCTGATAAAATCGTTTTTTTGATCATGCCTTTTATTATGAAACCAGAACCACAAACACAACAAGAGCTGTTAGAGCGCGCATATACTATCGCCGGAATGACCTTTAAAGAGCTTGCTGATGAAGCCGAGATGGTGATGCCAAATGACCTTAAGCGTGATAAAGGCTGGGTTGGGCAGCTATTGGAGTGGCACTTGGGTGCACCTGCAGGCAGCAAGCCAGAACAAGATTTTGCCAAGCTCGGGATCGAGCTAAAAAGCATTCCGATTGGCTACTCTGGCAAGCCACTCGAAACCACCTTTGTGTGTGTTGCGCCTTTGATGGGCGTGCAAGGCATAACTTGGGAAACCAGCCACGTTCGAAACAAGTTATCTAAAGTGTTGTGGATCCCTGTCGAGGGGGAAAGAGAGATCCCGCTAGCTGAGAGGCATGTAGGCTCCCCTTTATTATGGACGCCTAGCCAAGCTGAAGACGAACTCTTGAAAAGAGATTGGGAAGAGCTGATGGAGTTGATTGTTTTAGGCAATGTTGAGCAGATAACAGCAAGACACGGTGAAGCACTGCATTTACGTCCAAAAGCCGCCAACAGTCGAGTGTTAACAGAAGCTTACGGTGCAAGTGGAAAACCAATCAAAACTAAACCACGTGGTTTCTATCTACGAACTCAATTCACCCACAAATTGCTGACAACACATTACGCATAGGTCGTTTTAACACGCCTCAAAGATCTGATGATCAATATGTTATAAACCGTCGGTACTAAAAAACGAGTTCTAATGAGGTTTGAGCGCCAGTTCAATGTCGCAGTAGCTTTGGCTTGGTTCATTACCAAACTCGTCATACGCGTTGTGCAAGCGAAGGTAGGCCTTTTCAAAGCCGAGCCGGAGTAACTCCTCTTTCACTTGATCCAAGGATCCAAAGTGAAGCGGCTCGCCATCTTGCTTTACCGGTTCTAGCTTGTGTTTATACTCCACCGCCAATAGATACTCTGAGATATCAGAACAACCAATAACGTACACTTTGGGTGTTTGATAAGAGTCTTTGTGCTCTCCATGTAACCACATGTCTAATTGATGCTTTTGCATAGCCAGCCTCCCTTGCTCTCTAAAGCTTAGTAGAACTCTATTTCTTTACTAGGGCGTGTTGATTTTTCTCGATTAAAAAACCAAAAAAGAGAAGCAAAAGCTTCTCTTTTTTGGTCAGTTCTAGTTCAAAAGCTTACACTTTCGACGCCATAACTATCCCTGTGACTTATCTAAGGGGTTGAAAGGTGCTATCAACCCCGCAGATTACGTCGGTATTCGAGCACTTAGAACACGACGAAGGTGACGTACTCGACGTTCAATAGTGACGACTTCTGGCTCAGAAAAACCAAGAGGTCGACCGTCAGCTTCAAGACCAATATCTCTTAATAAGTGAGTATTGTTCCATGGTAGATCATATGAACTACGACGGACTTTTCGTTGCCATTCACGCTCTTCACGACGAAGGTCTGCACGGATAAGGACTGTTGCTAATTTTAAATATACTGAGTGACGCATAATAACTCTCCAGTTGTTGAATAAACTGAGGAAAAATAGCGTGTTAGATAGTATGAGGGCTTCTCATTTAGCTGCTATTTTTCCGCAGCCAAATAAGGATACGGATCTATTAGTTAGGTTTATCTTGGGTGTTTCGATCGGCCATGGCTGATGTTTGTGACATAACAGTCACCATGTCAGAACACGGATCAAACGAAGCGCAAATATGCTGTATAAAATCGAAATGTTTCATTTGCGCCTCCAAACTAACTAAAAAATCCAAAAAGAAATGGGTAGTAAAAGCAGACAAGTCTTTGTTAAACCGCTGCTTTCACGGTTAAAGTCTAACCAAGTGAGTATATTATTCAACCGATAATTGGTTAACATTTTCAAAACAATGCATTCACCTAAAATATCAGTTGCATATTCATTTATATATAAGATATTCACTATAATTATATAAAATCACAGCATATCTCTCTTAGTCACTGAGAGTTCATCTCTCGATTGTTCGAACATAAACGCATAGATTAGCAACAAAAAAGCCACGCATGATGCGTGGCTCTTAAATTTACACTAACAGACTGAATGACTTAGCAGAGAATTCTACACAACACCCTCAGAAATAAGGCTGTGTTTATTCAGCAAACGGTACATAGTTGCTCGTGATACTCCAAGCTCCTTGGCCGCCAACGAAACCTGTCCACCATAGGACTCCAATACAATCAGCAATGCATCGCGCTCTGAACGCTCACGAATGCTTTTCAAGCTACGGCGTTCATCATTCTGTTTTGGTAAATCGAGTTGGTGATCCTCAATGATCACGGCATCAGACATCAACACAACACGCTTAATCTGATTCATCAGCTCACGGACGTTGCCTGGCCAGTGATAGCGATTCATCGAACGAATGGCATCGTCTGAAAAGCTCTTAGCCTGAGCATTAAACTCTTTCGAGTACTCACGAAGGAAATGATTCGCAAGTACTGAAATATCACTCACACGTTCTTTCAGGCTAGGGACATGAATACGCAGAACATTGATGTAGTGGTAGAGCTCTTCATTGAAGTCACCTTCGATCAACGCCTTCTCTATATCAGAGGAATTCGCAGCCAGAATACGTACATCGACAGATTTAGGCCCATTCGCGGTTTCAATCTTACCTTCTTGCAAAAAGCGCAACAGATTCAATTGTTGATTGCGCGGCATTGCTAAAACATCATTGAGTAAGATGGTTCCACCGTCAGCTTCTTCCAACATACAAGGTGTTGTAGCTGGCTGTGCTGAAATACCAAACACCTCAGCCTCTATTCTCATTTCAGATAAGGCACGGCAGTTAACCGTTAAAAATGGTTTCTGAGCTCGTGACGAGTTTTGATGAATAGAACGTGCAATCGTCTCTTTACCTGCCCCACTCTCGCCATAAATTAAGATACTTACATCTGTCGGGCCAATACGCTTCACTTGGTCTCTCAGGCGCTTCACAGCTACAGAATCACCTAGTAGGCCCATGTTGTTATTGATGCCGTAGTTTGGCCATACCTTCTGCTCAAGCTTAAGCATACCCAGTTGGTGACCAATGGTACTTAACAACTGAGCATCTGGTATTGGTGCCGTGAAAAAGTCGATACAGAAGTTAACGATAAACTGGCAGATCGTATCAGAGCTTAATTGAGATTCACGGATAAAGGCGAGCCATCTCACCTGCTTGTTATTGCTCACAAGGTTAGCAATACCATTGAGACTGAACTCATCATGACTAAGATCGACAATACCAATACATGGGCCGATATCAGCAATCAAGGCATCGGCTTTTCGTAAATCTGCACACTGGGTACACTGCCAACCCACTTGTTCTAACACTGATAACCAGGGTTCGTACGCACCACCAACGACGATAAGAGAACCTGGTAAGGAATCCATCTTAAATTGAGTTCCCATCCTTCTTCCTTATTCTATTTTTATTTAAATCAGGCTAATACGAGTCAATGCTTCATCGTTCGACAAAGTGCCACAAGATCGTATTCAGCGCAGAGACGTATAGTAGTGAGACTATCTTAGATTTTATGTCTCAATAGTAAGACTATGTCAGAAATAACTATTTTTCGAATCAAGAGTGCGGTACAGACTAGGTTTTGAAGCCCAAAAACAGAAAAAGCCACCCGAAGGTGGCTTTTTAATTTTATGGGCTGCTACGACCCTTAAGCGAGAATTACGCTTGTGGACGCATTGCCGGGAACAAGATCACGTCACGGATTGTGTGCGTGTTTGTAAATAGCATTGCTAGACGGTCGATACCGATACCTTGACCCGCTGTTGGCGGTAGGCCGTGCTCAAGAGCTGTGATGTAGTCTGCATCGTAGTACATTGCTTCGTCATCGCCTGCGTCTTTCGCGTTAACTTGCGCTTTAAAACGCTCGTCTTGGTCTTGTGCATCGTTAAGCTCAGAGAAGCCGTTCGCTACTTCACGGCCACCGATGAAGAATTCAAAACGGTCTGTGAAGAACGGGTTGTCATCGCTACGGCGAGCTAGAGGAGAGATGTCCGCAGGGTAGCCAGTGATGAACGTTGGTTGAATTAGCTGAGGCTCAGCCGTTTCACCAAAGATCTCTTCAAGAAGCTGACCACATGTCCAGAACGTTTCTACGTCTACGTGTACAGATTTAGCGATAGCTACCATCTTCTCACGGTCTTGCAGATCTGCCTCTGTTAGCGCTTGAATCTCTGCGTGCTCAGGGTTGTAGTGTTTGATTGCATCGAACATGCTCATACGAGCGTAAGTGCCACCGAACTCAACTGTTTCATCACCGTAAGGCATAGAAGTAGAACCAAGAACGTCCATTGCTGCCGTGCTTAACATCTCTTCAGTCAGATCCATAAGGTCTTTGTAGTCAGAGTACGCTTGGTAGAATTCCATCATTGTGAATTCTGGGTTGTGACGTGGAGACAAACCTTCGTTACGGAAGTTACGGTTGATCTCGAATACACGGTCAAAACCACCAACCACTAGACGCTTAAGGTAAAGCTCAGGTGCAACACGTAGGTACATGTCGATGTCTAGTGCGTTGTGGTGAGTGATGAATGGACGTGCAGTCGCACCACCCGGGATCACGTGCATCATTGGCGTTTCAACTTCTAGGTAGCCTTTTGAGCTCATGAAGTTACGGATTGAAGATACAAGCTTAGAACGCACGATGAATGCATTGCGAGAATCTTCGTTCACGATTAGGTCAACGTAACGCTGACGGTAACGCATCTCTTGGTCAGTTAGACCGTGGAACTTCTCTGGTAGAGGGCGAAGTGCTTTAGTCAGCAATTCAAACTCTTCCATGTTCACGTAAAGGTCACCTTTACCTGATTTGTGAAGCGCACCTTTAACACCGATGATGTCACCGATATCTAGGCCTTGGTACTTCTCTTTCAGTACTTTTTGTACGTCTTTCGCTGCGTATGCTTGGATACGACCAGAAGTTTCTTGAATCGCAAGGAATGGACCACGCTTCGCCATAACACGACCAGCGATCGCAACGATGTGGTTGAGCTCTTCTAGCTCTTCCTTAGTCTTCTCACCGAATTCCGCTTGAAGATCGCCAGCTAGGTGCTCACGACGGAAGTCATTTGGGTGACCGTTAGCTTTGCAGTTTTGGCGGATGTGATCCAGCTTGCTGCGGCGCTCAGCGATTAGTTTGTTCTCTTCAGGTGAAGAAGCTTCTTGTGCGTTTTCGTTTTGAACAGCATCAGTCATTAGAGATGTACCCTGCTTTTAAAATTTGGACAGCTATATTTTTGCAAATATAGGCATTTTTACCAATATTATTGGTAAAGCTTAATAGTTGGTAAAGCTTACAGACCTGATTTCAGGCTAGCTTCAATAAACTTGTCTAAGTCACCGTCAAGAACCGCTTGAGTATTACGGTTTTCGATGCCGGTGCGTAAATCTTTGATACGAGAATCATCCAGTACGTAAGAGCGGATTTGACTGCCCCAACCGATGTCTGATTTCGTTTCTTCGCTCGCTTGTTTTTCAGCATTTTGTTTTTGAATCTCAAGTTCAAAAAGCTTAGCACGTAGCTGCTTCATCGCTTGATCTTTGTTCTTATGCTGCGAACGGTCATTCTGACATTGAACCACGGTGTTAGTCGGAACGTGAGTAATACGTACCGCCGATTCCGTGGTGTTTACGTGCTGACCACCAGCGCCAGAGGCACGGTATACGTCAATACGTAGGTCAGAAGGATTAATGTCGATCGTAATGTTGTCATCAATCTCAGGATAGATAAACGCAGATGCAAATGAAGTATGACGACGACCACTTGAATCAAATGGTGACTTACGAACTAGACGGTGAACACCAGTCTCTGTGCGTAACCAACCGTAAGCGTACTCACCAGAAATACGTACCGTTGCGCCTTTAAGGCCAGCAACATCACCATCCGACACTTCGATAACTTCAGTCTTGAAGCCTTTCGAATCTGCCCAACGTAAGTACATACGCAACATCATTGAAGTCCAGTCTTGAGCTTCTGTACCGCCCGAACCTGACTGTAAATCGATGTAGCAATCTGATGCATCGTGATCACCAGAGAACATACGACGAAATTCCAGCTTCTCTAGCTTAGCTTCTAGCTCAGCCAGTTCTGGTTCAATTTCGTCAAACGTTTCTTGATCTTCTTCTTCAACCGCAAGCTCTAATAGGCCATCAACATCCTCAACACCTTGGTCAAGTTGGTCGATCGTTTCTACTACCGCTTCCAATGCAGAACGTTCTTTACCTAGCGCTTGAGCACGCTCAGGTTCGTTCCATACATCCGGCTGTTCTAATTCTGCGTTTACTTCTTCTAGACGCTCTTGCTTAGCGTCATAGTCAAAGATACCCCCTCAGGATATTTGTGCGCTCAGACACATCCTGCAGACGGTTTTTTATAGGATTGATTTCAAACATTTTAGCTCATCATTTATGAGTAGAATTTAACCGAAGAATTGTACTCAAAAGTGTGACGGAGATACAGAATTTTTTAGAGTGGTGAACCAAGATTCAACAACTTAATCGGATATAAAATTGACAGGCAGAAAAAACACCTAAAATTTGTAAGGGCAGAAAGGAAAACAAGCCCTGTTTTTGAACAGAGCTTGTTGAATTTAGCGCTAAATGATTAACATTATTCAGCCGAGAGGTGGCTATTTAGCTTCGATGTGATCAATCATCAACTGCAGCGATTGGTTACCACGAAACTCGTTGATATCGAGCTTAAATGCAAGGTGAACCGTTTTCACTGACGCATCAGGCCAACGACGCAAATCCACGTTAAAGGCAATACCATCAATCATCACATTGGTTGGGTGGCCTTTGTATAACGGCTCGAGCATCAGCTTAAGGTGCTTTTCACCCACCAGTTTTTGATGTAGCACTTTAAACTCACCGTCGAAGATGGGCTCAGGGAATGCTTGTCCCCAAGGACCACCTGAACGCAACGTTTCAGCGGTGTGCATCGAAAACTCTTCAGGTAACAGCTCACCATCAGACAAAATAATGCCCTTCAGTGCTGTTTCTCCAAGCTCATTCTTCACGACATCATTGAACAGCTTGCTGAAGCGTTCAAAATCCTTTTCCATGATGGTTAAACCCGCCGCCATTGCGTGGCCACCAAACTTAAGAATCAAGCCTGGGTTTTGAGTGTCAATTCGGTCTAAAGCATCACGCATGTGCAAACCCGGAATCGAACGACAAGAGCCTTTAATACTACCTTCGCCGCCATCTGCAAACGCAATCACTGGGCGGTGGTATTTGTCTTTGATACGCGAAGCCAAGATACCAATCACACCTTGGTGCCAATCACGTTGGAACAGGGCTAAACCAGAAGGCAGGTCGTCTTTACCAAACTCAAGGCGCTCACAAAAAGCCATCGCTTCTTGCTTCATGCCCTCTTCGATCTCTTTACGAGTTTGGTTCAATCCATCCAACTCACTCGCCATACGACGCGCAGCATGGATGTTGTTACTCATTAGCAGCTCAACACCAAAAGACATGTCATCCAGTCGACCAGCTGCATTGATACGAGGACCAAGAGCAAAGCCAAAATCAGACGCCACCAAACGCTTAGCGTCTCGCTTAGCAATTTCGATCAAGGCTTGAATGCCCGGACGAGCTTTACCCGCTCGAATACGTTGTAACCCTTGATGAACCAAGATTCGGTTATTCTCATCGAGCGGAACAACATCGGCAACAGTACCCAACGCCACAAGGTCAATCAGTTCCATCAACTTAGGTTCTGTCATGCCGTGTTGAGCAAACCAGTTCAACTTACGCATGTGAACACACAGCGCCATCATCAGATAGAACGCAACTCCTACACCCGCTAGAGCTTTTGAAGGAAAAGCGCAGCTCTCAAGGTTCGGGTTCACCATCGCATCAACCATTGGCAGTTCATTACCCGGCAAGTGGTGATCGGTAACCAGGACTTCTAGTCCTTTCTCTTTGGCAAAACGCACACCTTCAATCGAAGATACACCGTTATCAACCGTCATGATCACTTCAGCGCCAAGCTCGATTGCCTGTTCGACAACCTCAGGGCTCAAACCATAACCATCTTCAAAACGGTTTGGTACCAGATAATCGACGTTAGAGCTACCCAGCATACGCAGTGCCAACACCGACAAAGCTGAACTAGTCGCGCCATCGGCATCAAAATCACCGACAACAATAATGCGCTTCTGAAGCTTAATCGCATTGAAAAGCAGCTCTACTGCGGCATCAATACCGCCCAGTTTCTGATAAGAGTGCAAGCCTTTCGCAGCAGTCTCTAGTTGGTCAGCATTGTCGATACCACGACTCACATAGATGCGCTTTAACAAGTCAGGTAAGTGAGCAGGTAAAACTGAAATGTCGACCTCAGGACGGCGTTGGATCTCTATCATATAAAAATGGGCCCAATATCAATCAGGCCACTCCTTAAATCAAAAACATGGGGGGATAAATTGGCAATACAGAAAACGAGATTATTGCTCTAAACGTTGAAGCAGTTGTGCTGGCGGTAAGTAACCACTCACCAACTCACCACTTGCTAGCACGATAGCCGGTGTACCATTGATGCCAAGTTCACGACCTAATTGGTACTGTTTAGCGATGATCTGCTTCTGTTCTGCTAGGTCTTTGCCAGACGCTGGCATTTGACGGTTGACTTTGGCGTCGTGCATCGCTGTTTTTGGATCATCAGCCGCCCAGATTGCCGCCATTTGATCGGCAACTTGCCCTGTCGCACCTTGGCGTGGGTAAGCCATGTAACGAACGGTAATACCCAGATCGTTGTAGCCCTGCATTTGGCTGTGCAGACGAACACAGTAGCCACACGTAATGTCAGTAAATACCGTCACAACATACTTTTCGTTATCTGCTTTATATTCGATAACTGTATCCGACATTGCTGCTACTTTTTCTGCATTCAACGGAGCTTGACGCTCAGCCAAAACATCACTGAACTTGCCGTTGTCATCCAAAGAGTAAAGTGTACCGGCTAGAAAATGGTCGCCCTCTGGAGAAGAAAAGATAATGCCGCTGTTGGTTTGAACTTCTAAAAGACCATCGATATCCGAAGGAACAATCTTATCGACCTTAATGCCGATTTTTTCAAAACGCTTAGTTAACGCTGCAGTATCAATAGCTTGAGCTGGAACTGGAACTGGAGCAGCTTCTACGGCTGTTGATGTTGTTTCTACTTTCGCTTCTGATGCATTACATGCAGTAATCATCAGAGGAAGCGCTAATAGAGGAAGACGGCGTAATACGCTCATTAAGTTCACCTTAAAAATAAATGGATTTAAGCACGTGGGTGATGCTGTGCGTGAATTTGCTTCAGCCTTTCAGTCGCCACGTGAGTATAAATTTGGGTTGTCGATAAGTCACTATGCCCAAGTAACATCTGTACGACCCTGAGATCTGCACCATAGTTCAGTAAATGAGTCGCAAAAGCGTGTCTCAATACGTGTGGTGACAATAGCTCCGTGTCGATACCAGCGACGACCGAGTAATGTTTGATACGATACCAAAACGTCTGACGGGTCATTTGCTTAGCGCGTTTACTCGGAAAAACCACATCAGAACTGTTTTCGCCAAGTAGATGTGGACGACCTTGTTCAATAAAAGTCTCTATCCAATCCACCGCATTTTCACCCATTGGTACCAAGCGTTCTTTGCCACCCTTACCAATAACACGCACCACGCCCTGTCTTAGGCTGATGTTTTCCATCGTCAAGCTAACCAGCTCTGTAACACGCAAACCGGTTGCATAGAGTAACTCAAGCATCGCCTTATCGCGAAGCTCAATCGGATCGTTCGGATCTGGCGCATCAAGCAAAGCATCTACTTGCTCTTCGCTCAAGTCTTTTGGCAAGCGTTGCGGCAGCTTCGGGCTGATCAACAATGCGCTTGGATCATCACCTCTGATTTTCTCGCGATGTAAGTATTGAAACAGGCGACGAATTGCCGACAACATACGAGCACGAGAAGTCTGTTTAAAATCAGCGTCGGCTAACCAACCTTGATAATCCTGTAAACCTGAAAGGCTAATGAAGTCGAGGCGGTAATTGTTCTTTTCCATCCACGCTAATAATTTGGACAAATCGGTACGGTACGAGACAAGCGTATTCTCCGATAATCCTCGCTCCATCCACATAGCATCTAAAAACTGCTCAACGAGACCGTGGTCTGCGCTCTGCCCTTGAGGCGACTGCATAGTGTTACTCACAATATTGGAAACTGTTTTGAGAGTATGCCAGAGCAAATATGAATGCCATAAAAATTACGACTTGAGCGGATAATCGCTGCAATCGAAGTCGATTTATGGTTAGAATTCGCCATCTGAAATTAAAATCGAACGTTTGCTATGAAAATTGGATTATTTTACGGCTCAACCACCTGCTACACAGAAATGGCAGCAGAGAAAATTCGCGGCATTATTGGTGAAGACCTAGTTGATATCCATAACGTGAAAGAAACCCCTCTTTCATTGATGGCGGACTACGACCTTTTATTGCTGGGCATCTCGACTTGGGACTTCGGTGAAATCCAAGAAGATTGGAATGAACTGTGGGAAGACATCGCAACCACGCCAATGAAGGGCAAGGTTGTGGCTCTGTTTGGTTTGGGTGACCAAGAAGGCTACGGCGAATGGTTCCTAGATGCGATGGGTCTATTGCATGATGAACTGAAAACCGCAGGAGCAGAGTTCGTTGGCTTCTGGCCAAACGATGACAGCTACGAATTCGAAGCGTCTAAAGCGTTAACGGAAGACAAATCTCAATTTGTTGGTTTGGCGCTTGATGAAGATTCACAATACGAGCTTAGCGACGACCGTATCGCAAGCTGGGTTGAACAAGTACTGGTTGAGTACAGCGAAAAACTATAACCAAACAGAAGTGCCCCCAGCTAAGTAGCTGAATATAAAAAGACCACAGAATACAAAAAGGCCTCATTACTGCGAAGTAATGAGGCCTTTTCTATTTCATCTCGAAGGACAATCTAATCTCAACGGAAGATTAAACAGTCTCTTCAGCCATCTCTTGTTCTGTTGATTTCCCAACAAAGAACATACAGATGATTGAAGCAGTCGTTGGAAGCAACCAACCCATACCAATCTCAAACAGTGGCAGCATCTTAAGTGCAGACACGTCTACACCCGCTACTTTAGCACCATCAATAAGAGCAAACAGCAGTGACACTAATACCACCACGCGGTAAGCCGCTTTTGGATTAGGGAAACGGCTACGCAAGAACGTCAGTGCTACTAAAGCGATAGCGACTGGGTACAGTGCAAACAGTACTGGTACAGACAGAGAAATCAATTGAGAAAGGCCAACGTTCGCAACAGTTGCACAAGCTACACCATTGATGATTACCCAAGTCTTGTAAGACAGAGGCGTTAGTGAGCTGAAGTAATCAGAACATGCTGACACAAGACCAATCGCCGTCGTTAGACACGCCAACAGTACGATCACAGAGAGTACTAGCTGACCAGAAGGACCAAACAACGATTGAACGTAAAAGCTTAAGATAGCACCGCCATTGTCCGCGCCGGCTGCTACTGTTGCACTTGTTGCACCCAGGAAGAATAGAGAGATGTAAACAAACGCTAGACCCGTTGCGGCAATACAACCCGCGCTAATTAGGTACTTAGTTGTCGCTGCACGGTCAGTAATGCCCTTGCTACGAATCGCATCAACAATCAGCATACCAAACATCAAAGCAGCAAAAGTATCCATGGTGTTGTAACCTTCCAGGAAACCTTTGGTCAGTGGCTGAGTAATGTACTCACCGTGAGCCGCAAGAATATCGCCTTGAGGATTAACGAATACAGCAATCGCCAGTACAACCAAACCAACAAACAGTGCTGGTGTTAGTACCTTGCCAATGACGTCAATAAGCTTACCTTGCGACCAAGAGAAAAACATCGCTACTACAAAAAATGCAATCGAAAAGAGAGTTAGGTGAGCTTGAGAGGCATCGATGAAGAACGGTTTCACCGCCATCTCATAGGCAACAAGGCCGGTACGTGGTGCAGCAAATGCAGGACCGATAATGATAAAGATCAGTACAGCCATGATGGTTGCTGCTTTCTTAGGAAGATCTTTAGTTAAGTGACCCCAAGAGCCACCAGCCACTGCGACCGCGACGATAGTGATTAACGGCAGACCAACGGCAGTCAGCAGAAAACCAGACATAGCTGGAAGGAAGTGATCACCAGCCAATTGACCAGCTAGAGGTGGGAAGATGATATTACCCGCACCCAAGAAAAACGCAAAAAGCATAAAGCCCAATGCCATTATATCTGTTAGTTTTAGACTCTGTTTCACAGATAATCCTTAATTATATTTATGAGTTTATGTTGTGCTTACATGAATGTTACAGCTCAAAGCTGCCAATCAATCTATAAAATAGTCGCGCATAATGACGAAACAACTGGCTAGCTGCAAGTCACCACACAAAAACACCATATAAATTTGCATATGAGAACAAAAAGCAGTGAATTCCACTAGCTATTGAAAAATAGCCACAATTATAAACTAACCATAATTCACAACAATAGTTTCCCAAGCAGAACATTGATTCATACAAGTGGTTAACATTAGAGCTAATCACTTAAAATATCTCGATACTCAGAACATTAATGAAAGACAAAACAGTGCAAACTAAAAGCTTCAATTTTAAGCATTTCTCAATTTACGGCGGGCAAAGCGGTATGCCAGTCAGTACTGATGGCGTATTACTTGGCGCATGGGTAAGCCTGCCACAAAGATCATGTGTACTCGATATTGGAACAGGAACAGGTCTGCTGGCCTTAATGGCAGCGCAGCGTTTTGAGGATGCTTCAATCTCCGCGATAGATATTGATCAACACGCCATTGATGCTGCCACAGTCAATATTGATCAGTCGCCTTGGCAAGATCGTATCTCCCTTCATCACGACAGCGTGTTAACGGCCGACTTTCCACAAAGGTTTGATGCGATCATCTGTAACCCGCCCTACTTCAACTCTGGAGAACAGGCGCAGCAAAGCCAAAGAGCCACCGCCAGACACTCCGACAGCTTGGATCACCTAGCGCTTGCCCAGCGTTGTTTTGAGCTAACCACTGAATTCGCGACTGCCAGTTTCATCCTACCGACGCCTGAAGGGGAAGGTTTTATCAAGTTTGCCGAGCAATGTGGTTGGTATCTAGCAAAACGCCTTGATGTGAAAACAACAGATAAAAAGCCAGCTAGCCGAATTCTATTTGAGTTATCTAAAGATCCTGCTTGCGAGCAAGATTTGCAGCGCGAATCGCTTACAATTCACCAGCAAGATGGTTATAGCGAAGCATTTATTGCGCTCACTAAAGATTTTTATCTCAAGATGTAGCAAATACCATGTGATCCTAATCACTAATGCTTCTATAATGTCCGACTACTCTTTTTTATCGTCTGCTTTTTGAGGCAGAAACATTTATTGCTTGTGGAGAAACAACAGTGATCAGAACCTTTGCAGAACTCGATCTAAACCAAGAGCTGCTTAAAGCAATTGACGAAATGGGCTATGAACGTCCAACACAGATACAAGCTGAAGCAATCCCACAAGCGTTAGATGGAAGAGACGTTTTGGCTTCTGCGCCAACAGGTACTGGTAAAACAGCATCATTCGTACTGCCAGCACTGCAGTACCTACAGGATTTCCCACGCAAGAAAGCGGGCCCTGCTCGTATGCTTATCCTGACGCCAACTCGTGAACTGGCAATGCAGATCACTGACCAAGCTCGTGAGCTTGCGAAATACACTGCGCTAAACATCTTCACCATCACAGGTGGTGTGATGTACCAAGAGCACGCTGACATCCTTGGCACAACGCAAGACATCGTCGTGGCGACGCCAGGGCGTCTGATGGAGTACATCGAAGCTGAGCGCTTTGACTGTCGTGCTATCGAATGGCTGATCCTAGACGAAGCAGACCGCATGCTAGACATGGGCTTTGGTCCTGTTGTTGACCGTCTGTCCGCAGAGTGTCGCTGGCGTAAGCAAACTTTACTGTTCTCAGCAACGCTAGAAGGTAAAGGTGTTGAAGGCTTCACTGAAGATCTACTGAAAAACCCTGCGGAGATCGATGCGAAATCATCACTTCGTGAGCGTAAGAAGATCACTCAGTGGTACCACCGTGCAGACACAGCAGAGCACAAGCTAAACATCCTAAAGCACATCATCACAGAACAAGCTGAGCGCAGCATCGTGTTCTTGAAGACTCGTGATCGCCTAGGTGATCTTCGTGCTCAACTAGAAAGCGCGCAAATCCCATGTGCATGGATCCAAGGTGAAATGCCTCAAGATCGTCGTAACAACGCGATTGCTCGTTTCCGTGACGGTTCGGTAAACGTACTGCTAGCGACTGACGTTGCAGCTCGTGGTATCGACCTTCCAGACGTAAGCCACGTAATCAACTACGACATGCCACGTACTGCTGACGTATACCTACACCGTATCGGCCGTACGGCTCGTGCTGGTAAGAAAGGTAACGCGGTTTCTATCATTGAAGCGCACGATCAACTAATGATTGAGCGTGTGGCTCGTTACACAGACGAACCAATCAAAGAACGCTTCATCGAAGGCATGCGCCCAACGCACAAGAAAGCGGCCGTGACGAAGAAGAAGAAGCCGAAGAAAGAAGATAAGAAAGCGGTAGCGAAACAGAAAATCGCTAAGAAGAAGAAAATCGCTAAGAAAAAGAAAGCGGTTAAAAACAAGTAATCTAACGCTTTCAACGATTCAATAAAAAGCCCCATGCAGTTCGCTGCATGGGGCTTTTCTCTATCTAGTGGGTATCTCGCTATATAAGCGTGAATCCCTTTAATCAGTAACGTCTAGTTTTGCTCTTCGCGCTTGAAGACCAACTCTTTCGCGTTCGACTCTTCTTCAACGAAGTAGTAACCCGCCGTATCAAACTGGGTCAGCGCTTCAACCGAGTCAATCTTGTTCTCGATAATGTAACGAGCCATCATGCCACGCGCTTTCTTGGCGTAGAAACTGATTACCTTGTACTGACCATTCTTACAGTCTTTAAATACTGGGGTAATCACTTGGCCATCCAAGTTCTTCGGCTTCACGGCTTTAAAGTATTCGTTCGATGCTAGGTTGATCAACACATTGTCGCCTTGAGCATTCAACGCTTCATTTAGCTTGTCTGTGATGATGTTACCCCAGAACTGGTACAAGTTAGTCCCACGAGCATTCGCTAAGCGTGTACCCATCTCTAGGCGATATGGCTGCATCAAATCTAACGGCTTAAGCAAACCATATAGGCCAGAAAGCATGCGCAGGTGGTTTTGTGCGTAGTCAAAATCTTCATCCGATAGCGTTTCAGCGTCTAGGCCAGTGTATACATCGCCCTTAAAGGCTAGGATTGCTTGGCGTGCGTTGTCTTGGGTAAAGGTCTCGCTCCACTGCTCAAAGCGCGCTACGTTCAACCCTGCGATTTTATCGCTGACTTTCATCAGTGCAGAAATATCGACTGGCGTCAGCTTACGGCACTCTTCAATCAACTCAGCAGAGTGTTCAACAAACTCAGGTTGACTAAAGCGTTCCGTCGCTAATGGTGATTCGTAATCAAGTGTTTTGGCTGGAGAAACGACAACTAACATAACTTTACCCTAATCGGTTATCTAACTGGATGCTGCTAGAGTATAGAAAAAACATCAACTTGTCTTTATGACTCTTCCTATTGTTTCGATAGGGAGAATGAGCTTCGATAGACAGAATGAGACAAATGACAGGCAAAGAAAAAGGCTAAGGTCGAAACCTTAGCCTTTCTAATCACTTTAGGATGAGCCGTTTATCGCCCCAACAAGATTACTTCTTGTTGTTGTCCCAAATACCGTCTTCCAGCTGAGACTTAAGCTCTGGGAAGTCATTCGAATCGAATGTTGGTACTTTACCCGCGTCTAGTTGGCGGTTGTAGTCTTTCGCTAGCTTAATCACGATTCCTGATAGCAGGATAATCGCCACCAAGTTAACAATCGCCATTAGGCCCATTGATACGTCAGCCAGTGCCCATACCGTTGGCAGTGTCGCTAGAGAACCGAACATAACCATACCCAGAACAACGATACGGAACAGCACTAGGCCTTTCTTGTTGTTGTGCTCAAGGAAGATAAGGTTCGTTTCAGCGTACGAGTAGTTTGCAATGATTGAAGTGAAAGCGAAGAAGAAAATCGCTACCGCTACAAAGATGCCGCCCCATTCGCCCACTTGTGCTGTTAGCGCACGTTGCGTTAGTTCGATACCCGTTACTTCACCGTGTGGTACATACTCACCAGACATCAGGATGATTGCGACTGTTGCTGAACAGATAACAATGGTATCCATGAACACGCCTAGCATTTGCACGTAACCTTGTGATGCTGGGTGCGGTGGGTAAGGCGTAGCAGAAGCTGCTGCGTTTGGCGCAGAACCCATACCCGCTTCGTTCGAGAACAAACCACGTTTGATGCCGTTAATCATCGCTTGTGCGATTGCGTAACCTAGGCCACCCGCAGCTGCTTCTTGCAAACCGAATGCACTCTTGAAGATAAGAGCCAATACTTCAGGCACTTTCTCAATGTTCGCAAACATCACGTACATAGCGATCGCTAGGTAAGCCAATGCCATGATTGGAACGATGATTTCTGCAGTACGAGCAATCTTACGGATACCACCGAAGATAACGAATGCAGAGATAATTACGATACCAACACCAACGTAGCTACGCTCAAGGTCAAATGCTGTGTTCATTGCGCTTGCAATCGCGTTTGCTTGAACCGCGTTGAATACAAGACCAAATGCAATGATTAGGAAGATAGAGAATAGAACCCCCATCCAACGCATGCCTAGGCCTTTCTCCATGTAGTATGCAGGGCCGCCGCGGTAGTTACCGTCGTTATCACGCGTTTTGTATAGCTGAGCCAGTGTGCTTTCAGCAAACGATGTTGCCATACCTAGCATTGCGATTAGCCACATCCAGAAGATAGCACCCGGGCCACCAGCGGTTAGTGCTACAGCAACACCGGCCATGTTACCCGTACCTACACGAGCAGCGAGACTAGTACAAAGAGCTTGGAAAGAAGAGATACCAGCACTGTCTGCTTTACGGCTGTTCTTTAGAACAGAGAACATGTGGCCGAAATGGCGGAATTGAATGAAGCCTAGTCGTACAGTGAAGTAGATACCCACACCAACCAGTAAGTAAACTAAGATAGATCCCCAAAGGAGATCGTTCATCAAATTGATTAAGTCTGTCACGTGAACCTCGTAATTGAGTTTAAGCACCGATCATGCTTCCTAGCCTTCCTCTTAATCGCCTATGCCTCTGTCAATGTTGTGTCGGCACTCTTGTTATATTCTTGCGGCGATTGAGACTGTAAATGTCGCTTCATGCATCCATTTTACGTATCAGTGTATTTTTTGACGGGCGGATAATGCAGCGAGACGGCCTAAAAATCAATATGCAAATACACTTATATTAAAATGACATTTCACTAATAACACACCTTTTGTTAACACAACATTCAACAATGCAGCTCAATAAAAGTCACATTATCGGGACATAATATCAACAACAGCCATGGCACCGCCCCAACAGGAACATCATCCCATAAAAATGACGTCAGCCTAGGTTTTACAAGGTATAGTGAAGATATTCGTTTTTTTCTAGGCCAATGATATCCCTATACCGCACGGCACCATATACACTTCAATGCATTGTGATCAAAACGCTATTCCATTCGCACAATGAATTAACATTCAATAACCCCCAATTTAATCGTTTACTTAGGTTTGTTTGCTTATTTTTTGCACATAAAAATTCTCACAATGTGTGAGCATGCATGAGAAAACAGAACAAAAGCTTCATAGATTTGAAACAAATGAGAAACAAATCAAAGTTATTGTAAACCTAAATATGATATTTATTGGTTCGTAAGAACTAGTCCCACGGAAGGAGATATGGCTTATGGATAGCTTTCAATTCGATGAAGTATCAGAACTAGAAATGCCTCGTGTAACTCAAAAATCACGCTCAAAACCACTCAAGCGTAAGTGGCGTGAAATCGAAGCCATCAACGATCGTAGACAGCTTGAAAAAGAGCTGAGAGAAATGAATCTAGGACTCGATTTTAGCCTAGACGATATAAAGCTTTAATCAGCACGATAAGAAATCAGATAGCAAAAGGCACCTATTTAGGTGCCTTTTTTCGTTGATGAGGTGACATTTCTCCCTGTGAGTCGATTTGAAATCCCAGTTATCAGAGAAAGCCCCTCTACTATAGAGGCAACTGCCGACGCACTAAACGCACTCTTGTTCATTTTGTCGAACACGGGCTGCGAGTTGACGATACTGATCAGCAATGGTCTCTCCAAAGACAGGGTCATCTTCCGGTTGAAGCCATTGAGATTCAACTTCTTGCCAATCTTTCACCGTGAACGCCTCAACAATCATTGGTAACACATGCTTCTCTTCATATTCCATATGCTTTCGCTGAGCTTTAACAAACGCTTCAAGCTGCTCAATAAAGACTTGCTGAGGAACCACCGCATCTTGAAGGATCATATCGACCACTCCTAAAAATTCCGCCGTTTTCTCAGAAAGCAATTGATGCTCTAACTCCAAGTCTTCAATCACTTGGTCACCGCCATATTGTTTAAGGTAGTAGCGATAAATAACGTCTTCTTTTGGGTGATGGACCTTCTCTGAATGATTCATCAGGTAATCAACCACCTCAGCGATCAAGCTATAGTTTATTTCTCGCTCTTGTTTTAGAAGCTCTAACTTATTGTTGAGTATCGCGAGCAAACGAGCCATATAGCCATGCTCTCGTCTTATCCTTTCAATCATCATAGTATTGCACTCCATTACACCTACTGTTTATAAGTGTATACGAAGATGCTCATTTATGATTTGACTCTGCTCAGAAAATCACCAACCTACACTTCTGTTGGTAAACGCCAGTCAATAGGTTGTTGATCCATATAAGAAAGTAACTTGTTAGTTGTTGAGAAGTGCTGACAACCAAAAAAGCCACGACGGGCGGATAATGGCGATGGATGAGGCGCAATCAACACATGGTGCTTACCTACATCGATCGCTTGTCCTTTCTTCTGGGCGTGTGCACCCCATAATAAGAAGATGATAGGTTCAGAGCGCTGATTGAGCTCAGCAATGACGGCGTCGGTAAAGATTTCCCAGCCACACTTCGCATGTGAGTGTGCTTTTGCTTCTTCTACTGTAAGGACCGTGTTCAACATCAACACCCCTTGCGATGCCCAAGAATCGAGATAACCATGACTAGGAATCTCAAAGCCCTCTATATCTTGAGCAAGCTCTTTGTACATATTGCGTAGAGAAGGTGGGATTTTCACGCCAGGAAGCACTGAGAATGCTAAGCCATGAGCTTGGTTAGCACCGTGATAAGGATCTTGCCCTAAGATAACCACTCGTACAGATTCAAAAGGCGTCATGTCAAAGGCACTGAATACCTGATCTTGTGGCGGGTAGACTGTTTTCCCACTATTACGTTGCTGTTCAACAAACGCGAGGATACTCTCAAAGTACTCTTTGTCACGTTCATCATTAATAATGGATTCCCAAGTCTTTGGTGTGCTCATCGTTTTACTTCCCAATCATCAAGGTTTCTAGGGGCTTTCGCCAGACAAAAAAATAGCGGTATCGGCTAACTGTCCTAAATAAGGCTCTAGTTATACCTCATACAGCTATCAATAAACATGATGTGTAGGGTTCGCTTGTTGATGAATCATATTAATGGGTTCAATTTAAGTTTATCTCGGTTAGCCACTCTTCTGGGGAGTACGATGGTGACCATGACTATGGATGTGACGGTTCGGTGCTGGCAGACGCGCTGCAGCATGGACTGTTGAAGAAGCACTTGGGGTATAAGTTATAGAATACATAATGGCACCCTCCTCTATTGTTACAGTGAACTACATATTCAACTAAACACTATGAAAGAAAGATGCCAATTTTAGGAATAGAAGGAAATTATTTTTTCCTCTATATATTACGCTTCTTCACTCACTTCCATTGCTGAGCGATGAAACATTCTAAGTTGTTGAATTTCCTCTTTCCAGATCGTCGAATCAATGGTTTCTAAGATGAGAGGGATACCATTAAAGCGAGAATCCGAAGCAATATACTCAAAACAGTCCCAGCCAATTTCGCCTTTTCCTAAAGAATGGTGTCGATCGACTCGACTCGCGAACTCAGCTTTTGAATCATTGATGTGCATTGCTCTTAGATAGTGCATACCCACAATGCGATCGAACTCTGCAAAAGTATGCTCACACGCCGCTTTTGTACGTAGGTCGTAACCAGCAGTAAAGGTATGGCAAGTGTCTAAGCACACACCAACACGTGACTTATCTTCCACCTGATCGATAATCTCTGCTAGGTGCTCAAACTTCCAACCAAGGTTAGTGCCCTGCCCTGACGTATTCTCGATCACCGCGATCACATCAGGAACCGCTTGATGAGCGAGATTGATCGATTCAGCGATCTTTGCCAAGCATTCGCTTTCTGAGATTTTCTTTAAATGACTCCCAGGATGAAAATTCAAAAGCGTTAAGCCAAGTTGATTACAACGCTCCATTTCATCAATAAAAGCCGCACGTGATTTCTCTAGCTTCTCTTCTTCTGGTGCTCCTAAGTTAATAAGGTAGGAGTCATGAGGAAGAATGTGTTCAGCGCTAAAACCTAACATTTTGCAATTGGCCTTAAAGGCGCTGATTGTTTTAGCTTCCAATGGTTTTGCAGCCCATTGTCTCTGGTTTTTGGTAAACAGTGCGAACGCATTAGCGCCAATCTCACGAGCACGCATAGGCGCCTGATCGACACCACCAGCAGCCGACACATGAGCGCCAATAAACTTCATATTTGTTTCCGGTTTTGAGGATGAATTATTGTTTGTCATTAAATCACTTTACACTTTCAGAATGCTTAATAAATAAAGGGTCGTATCGGTTGCAGGTCAATAAAAACACAACAAATGTAGTAAACTTACAACAAATATGGCTGTTAAATATTTTTTATACTTTAAAATATTTTGTAATTACTTTGTTTTCAAAGGTTTTATTGATTTGCCTCAATATAATTACCTTTGTAAAAATATGGTTTTTGGTTGTTTTTTGACTTAAATCAATGATAACCTCATGGGTATTAGGTATATATTACCCAGCTCAATAAAAATCGAAAGTTAACACCATAATCAAACCACATTCAGTGGACTAGGAGATAGTTATGATCCAAGGTATTCAAATTACTAAAGCAGCAAACGATGACCTACTAAACTCAATCTGGCTACTAGATAGCGAGAAGAATGAAGCTCGTTGTGTTGTTGCTACTGCAGGTTTCGAAGCTGACCAAGTTATCTCAGCTGCAGACCTAGGCGAGTACGAAAGCCGTGAAGTTGCAATCGAAGCAGCACCACGCATCGAAGGTGGTCAACACCTAAACGTTAACGTTCTTAAGCGTGAAACGCTAGAAGATGCAGTTGCTCACCCAGAGAACTACCCACAGCTAACAATCCGTGTATCGGGTTACGCTGTACGTTTCAACTCTCTAACAACTGAACAGCAACGTGACGTTATCGCACGTACGTTCACTGAGTCTCTATAATTTTTAGAGCTTAAATTAGAATACAAAAACGGCGCTCATTGAGCGCCGTTTTTATTTGTTCGAAAAACAAATGGACGTTACGGTTGAACTCGACGAAGCACTGCTTTTAGCGCTTCAAAATCGTTATCAAGATCTTCAGACAACAACTCCATTGCCGCGTGTTTTGCTAGCGGGCCAGGCAGTTCGATATCAGAACCTAGGATATCATCAACCACTTCTTTGAATTTCGCTGGGTGTGCTGTACACAGGAACAAACCAGTTTCGTTCTCTTGCAGTTGCTCATCCAATAGACGGTAAGCAATCGCACCATGTGGTTCACATAGGTAACCTTGTGCTTTTAGGTCACGTACTGACTCAGCGCTCTGCTCGTCAGATACTTTACCTTTACCTAATGTATCTAAGCCCCAACCTTTCAGTTGGCAAAGCTCTTCAATACGAGGCCAGTTATTTGGTTGGCTTACGTCCATCGCGTTCGATGTTGTCGCAACGGTCGTTTTTGGATCCCATTGACCTGTTTCTAGGTAGCGAGGAACCGTGTCATTTTCATTGGTTGCTGCGATGAAACGCTTAACAGGTAAACCGAGTGCTTTAGCCAATAGACCAGCCGTTAGGTTACCAAAGTTACCACTTGGTACAGAGATAACGAGGTTTTCACGCTGCTCTTTAGTCAGCTGAGAAGCCGCTTCAAAGTAGTAACAGATCTGAGCCATTAGACGACTGATGTTAATAGAGTTTGCCGAGTTAAGACCAATCTCTTTACGCAGTTCTGCGTCATCAAATGAGTCTTTAACCAGAGCCTGACACGCATCAAAGTCACCATCGATAGCGACAGTGTGAATGTTCTTACCCAGCGTACAGAAAAGCTTCTCTTGCAATGGGCTGATCTTGCCTTTCGGGTAAAGAATCACAACATTGATGTCTTCCATGCCGTAGAAAGCATGCGCAACCGCCGCACCAGTATCACCTGATGTTGCTGTTAAGATAGTGATTTGACCACCATCTGAAACGGCTGCTAAAGACTGAGCCATAAAGCGGCCGCCGAAATCTTTAAACGCCAGTGTTGGACCGTGGAAAAGCTCAAGCGCGTAAACGCCATCTTTTACTTGGTTGATTGGAGCAGGGAATTGGAACGCTGCATCCACCATTTGGTCGATCTGTTCTTTTGGTAGTTCATCGCCAATCAATGCTGACAGAATCTTTGAGCTACGAGGGACAAAGTCCTCTGCTAGCAGCGCATCGATATCATCAAACTTTGGCAGCTCAGATGGAAAAAATAGACCTTGATTACGACCTAAGCCTTGACGAACGGCTTGGCCAAAAGAGACTTTCTCGTCATTTTCTTTGATGTTGTACAGCTTCATAACTCACTTCCTGTAACGATCGAACCTTGCTTATCTAAGCGACAAACGTGAACGAATCCTTCTTCATTTTGTACGTAATTTTGTTCTAACCAGCGTGCAACACGCTCGGCGACATCTTGTTCTTTGCAAATGCTAAATAGAGTTGGGCCACTACCAGAAATACCAGTAGCCAATGCACCTGCCGACAGCGCGTATTTACGAGCGTCAGCAAACCCTGGAAGCAGTTTCTCACGATATGGTTCAGCGATCACGTCTTTGATCATCTTCGCCGCCAGTTCAGGTTGACCTGAGTGACACGCGTGGATAAAGCCCGCTAAGTGGCGACCATGAGCAATGATATCCTGACGACGGTACTGAGATGGTAGGATCTCTCTCGCTTCTGCCGTTGAAACCTTAATGCCCGGATAAGCCATCACCCAGTACCAATCATCAAAACATGGGACTTCTTGGCTAATGATGCCTAGCTCTTCAAGCATTAACTGCACACCACCAAGATAACATGGTGCAACGTTATCATAATGGATACCGCCTGAAATCTTACCTTCCATTTCGCCCATCAGAGCAAGCAGTTCCGTTTCATTCAGTGGTTGACCGTGAAAACGGTTTAGCGCATCAAGTGCCGCTACGATTGAGCATGCACTTGAACCTAAACCAGAACCAATAGGCATGTTCTTTTCGAGTGTCATTTCCAAAGGCTTTAGCGCTACGCCTTTTTTATCAAGCTCTCTAGAGAACACCACCCAGCAGTCGTAGACGATGTTTTCTTTGGCTTCAGTCGGCAGCTTAGAAACAAAGCTACCTGCTGTTTTAAGTGAGAATGGTTCATCACCTGCTTTAACCATAACTCGGTCACCCAGCAGTGTGCCATCCACTGGAGACACAGCGGCCCCCAGCACATCAAACCCTACACTGACATTACCGATTGATGCAGGAGCATAAACGACAACATCCATATCACTTGAACTCATTCCTAAACTCCTAATTTCCAACCAAGAGTACGCATCACATCAGAGAATACGCCTGCTGCTGTTACTTCAGTACCGGCACCGTAGCCACGAAGTACTAGCGGGATTGGTTGGTAGTAACGGCTGTAGAATGCCAACGCGTTCTCGCCATCTTTAATCTTGAACATTGGGTCGTCGCCATCAACAGCTGCGATACGAACCTTACATTTACCATCAGCAATCTCACCAACATAACGAAGTACTTTGCCTTCTTCTGCTGCGATAGCTGACTGCTCTTGGAAGTAAGCATCTGCTTCTGGCAAGCGAGCCATGAACTCTTCAACCGTACCTGAATCGTCAAAACCTGGTGGTAGTGCTTGGTCTACTTCAACGTCTTCAAGTTCAAGTGCCATGCCGGCTTCACGAGCAAGAATAAGCAGCTTACGCGCCACATCCATGCCTGATAAGTCATCACGTGGATCCGGTTCAGTAAAGCCATTATCTTTAGCAATGTTGGTTGCTTGGCTCAGTGTCATGCCTTCATCAAGCTTACCGAAGATGTAAGACAGTGAACCAGAAAGAATGCCGTTGAACTTCTCAAGCTCATCACCTGCAGAGATAAGGTTCTGAAGGTTTTCGATTACCGGTAGACCTGCACCTACGGTTGTTTCGTACATCAGCTTACGACGTGAGTTACGCGCAACTTCACGCAGCTGATGGTAGTAAGCCATGCTTGCTGTGTTTGCTTTCTTGTTTGGTGTTACCACATGGAAACCAGCCGCTAGGAAATCAGCGTACTGCGCAGCAATATCTTCACTAGACGTACAGTCAACCAATACTGGGTTGATGATATGGTTACGTTGAACCAGAGCCGCTAAACGCGCAAGGCTGAATTCTTCAGTCGCACTCGACATACGGTCACGCCACTGCTCTAGAGGCAAGCCTTCACTGTCTAGCAACAAACCTTTGCTGTTTGCTAAACCACATACGCGAATCACGATGCCTTTTTCAGCCAGTTTGCCTTGTTGACGTTGGATCTGGTCAACAAGCTCGCCACCAACACCGCCAACACCCACAACGAATACGTCAAGGAAGTGCTTAGAGTTGAATAGGTTCTCGTGACACGCCTTGATAGCTTCAGAAATCTTGTCTTCAGGGATAACCGCAGAGATAGCACGCTCTGAAGAACCTTGAGCAATCGCAACGATGTTCACGTTCACTTCAGCTAAAGAAGAGAAGAACTGAGAAGCGACACCGCGTGAAGTACGCATACCGTCACCCACCAGCGTTACAATCGCTACGTCGTCCATGAACTCAACGGGCTCTAGTAGGCCATCTTTAAGTTCAAGTTCAAACGCGTCTGACAACACTTGTTTCGCTTTCACTTTGTCAGCCGATTCAATACAGAAGCTGATGCTGTACTCAGAAGAAGATTGAGTAATAAGGACAATAGAAACGCCAGCCGAAGACATCGCGCCGAATACGCGGCTTGCCATGCCTACCATGCCTTTCATACCAGGGCCTGATACGTTAACCATTGTTAGGTCACTTAGCGTAGTAATACCTTTGATTGCTAGGTTATCTTCGCCAGTGTCTTGACCAATCAAAGTACCCGCACCCTGTGGATTAAAGCTATTTTTGATCAGACAAGGAATATGGAATTGCGCGATAGGTGCGATAGTCTTCGGGTGTAGAACCGAAGCACCGAAGTAAGAAAGCTCCATCGCTTCTTGGTAGCTTAATGACTTAAGAAGACGAGCATCATCGACTAAACGTGGGTCACAGTTGTAAACGCCGTCTACATCTGTCCAGATTTCACAGCAATCAGCACGCAGACATGCAGCTAGCACTGCTGCTGAGTAGTCAGAGCCATTACGGCCAAGAGTGACCAATTCGCCTTTATCATTACCGGCAGTGAAGCCCGGCATGATGTTAACGTGACCTTGTGGAAGTGGCGATTGACGGAAGTTCTGAGTAGACACATCCACATCAACCATAGCTTCAAGGTGATCACCTTTAGCGTATAGGTATTGAACTGGGTCAATCAGGCTTGCTGGTTGGCCTTTTGCTTCAAGTACCGCTTTCATTAACTGGATAGAGATTCGCTCACCTTTACTGATGATGCGAGCATTGACGTGGTTCGGGCACATACCAAGTAGGTTGATGCCGTTCACGAACTGCTTTAGCTGAGCAAGAGAGGTATCAACCTGCTCTTGGAACGCAGTACCATCAATAGAAGGTACAACCGCTTTAATCTCTGTAAACAGCGCAGCGAATGAAGATTCGATCTCTGTAATCTGTGCGTCTGCTTCACCATTTTTCAGTGCAGCTTCAATAACAGCGACCAACTTATTGGTTGTTTTTCCTGGAGCCGATAGTACAACGGCTAGCTCTTCTTGCTGGGCATTATTAGCGATGATATCCGCCGCTCGTAAAAAACGATCTGCATCAGCTAATGATGAACCTCCAAACTTTAAAACGCGCATCCCTTTCTCCATAAGTCATAAAAATGGTACAAAAAAAGGCCTGTATCTTGTTGGATACAGGCCTTTTTTTTAAAATCCGTTACTTAGCAGCCTGCCCCAACAATGTTAATGTCGGTAATAATAATGGTTGTGGTCATTACTAGGTGGCTTACGTGCTGCATATCAAATTCTCTGCTTGTGCTTTACTCTACGTGTATCAATTTTTACCACTAGACGTCAATGAAAAGTTGCGTTTTTTTTACATTCGCACCATTTTTCAGAGCAAACCATCATTTTAGGGATAAAACACCCTGTATTAACCTTCAATTAAGATACTGAATTGACTCACCGAGCAAATATAAGTAGCTAATTGCATATTCTAATAACAAAATGCTATATCGATTGTGCGGCGAGCGTACAAATTCTGTGCTTTAATTGAACGATAACGTTCGAAAAACAATAATAATGACATCAGGAGTGGGAAGTGAAGAGATTACTTATTCTTATAGCCTTGGCTATGCCTGTTGTTTGTTCAGCGAACAGTTTACCTCTTCTAAATAGTTTGCCTCTGCTTCCCGGTCAAATCGATCGCTCTTCTCATAAATTTTTTATCTCCACCCAAAACGCATCGAATGAAAGCTTCGATACTTGGAAAATAGACAGTGGCTATTCATATAGTTTGTTTTCGGATGTGGATCTTTATGTCGGTACACGTATCAATAGTGCTGCACTGAAACAGGAAAGCGGATTCTTGAGTGGTGTCAGTTATCAGTTCTCAGAAAGAGTCTCTTTCAACAGTTCTCTACACACCTATAAAGATGAAACCGAAGACAATGAGAAATCGGTGGCCGCAGAAGTTTCTAGCCGAGTACAGCTGACCGACAATTTAGATTTGCATGCCACTCTTGATTATGAAGAGTGGCAGCAAGGTGTTGAAGTGGGATTAGGATTTCGCTTCTAATCCAATTAACTTGATATCGATGAATATGTTACGTATTCAAGCCTCTTTTACTAGTTACGTACCAGTTATGATTCAAGCAATAGCTCAGATGAAATTAACACACCATTCCAATCGGCATAAATGTAATCCCCAGGCTGAATCAGTTGATTGTGTATCGATAGCGTAACATTCACTTGGCCTACGCCGCGCTTCTCCGTCTTGAATGGCGATGCACCCAATGCCTGAACACCAAGATCCATTTGCGACATCATGCCAACATCACGCACAGCACCGTTTACAATCACGCCTTCCCAGCCATTTTCTATTGCGAGAATCGCGAGTTGATCACCAAGCAGCGCCTTTTGGCATGAACCATTCCCGTCAACAACAAGCACTTTGCCACAGCCGTCTGTCTCTAAAACCTCGCGAACCTTGGAATTATCGTGATAACAACGAACTGTTACAATTTTTCCAAAGAACGTACCACGTTGACCGAAGTTCTGTAATGGCATATTCAGTAGGGTGACTTTGCTTTCAAACTCATCACACAAGTCAGGTGTTATATCGTGCATATATCCTCCGTGAGTAAGGCGCTACCTGTTAAGTCAGGTGAGCCTCTATGCTTTTATATGTTATTAAAATTAATCCTTTGTTTTCATTGTTCTATGCTCAATTTATTACTCAATAAAAGTTGATTGAGCATATTTATCTACTAGACTCTTAGGAAAGCTTTCAGCTTCCTTGGTTAATAATCCGGTCTTTAGCAACCGAGATGTCCGAAGCATCTCGAATAATCATTCTTGTTTTGGTACTAAATAGTCACCATAACATTGGTTAAGTTGTAGCCATACTATTAAAGTTTGTTGCGATACGGCAATTGATGTAAATCAACAAACTGAATGGAATTAACATTCTCGCGTTGTTAGCATGCTGTTAACATTATAGAATCCTCTGCAATCACTAAAAGAATGATTGAAAGGCGTACTGGATCTACGTTATTGGGCAATACTTCAAGGAAGGCAGATAGCTGGAAGTAAGTGTTTTTTTGAAAACTTTAAGTTATCATCAAAAATACATTACCTGTATGTTATGTTTTTGCCTAGAATTTATTCTATTAGCACAGTTTCGTCACAAATTTAGGTACCGCCAAATGCAAACCCCGCAGATTCTTATCGTTGAAGATGAGCAAGTAACTCGTAACACTCTAAAGAGTATTTTTGAAGCAGAGGGATATGCTGTTTTTGAGGCTAGCGACGGTGAAGAGATGCACCAAGTGCTATCTGACAACCAAGTTAACCTTGTAATTATGGACATCAACCTTCCAGGTAAGAATGGTCTACTACTTGCGCGTGAACTACGTGAGCAAGCAAACGTAGCACTTATGTTCTTAACTGGTCGTGATAATGAAGTTGATAAGATCCTTGGCCTAGAGATCGGCGCTGATGACTACATCACTAAGCCTTTCAACCCTCGTGAACTGACTATCCGTGCACGCAACCTTCTGAACCGTTCAATGAGCACAAGCTCTGTTCAAGAAGAAAAGCGCAGCGTTGAGAAGTACGAGTTCAACGGTTGGGTACTAGATATCAACAGCCGTTCTCTGGTTAGCCCAGATGGCGAAGGCTACAAGCTACCTCGTTCAGAGTTCCGTGCTCTACTTCACTTCTGTGAGAACCCAGGCAAGATCCAAACACGTGCAGACCTTCTTAAGAAGATGACTGGCCGTGAGCTTAAGCCACACGATCGTACTGTAGACGTAACAATCCGTCGTATTCGTAAGCACTTTGAATCTGTTTCTGGTACGCCAGAAATCATTGCAACGATTCACGGTGAAGGCTACCGCTTCTGTGGTGACCTAGAAGACTAATTCGATTGGCGTTTCTGGTCGTTTAACACTCGGTGTTTTTAACAGTAGAAGCGCAATCAATAGTTATTAAAAAGGGAGAATGCCAACGCATTCTCCCTTTTTTATTCTTCTTAATTGATAAGGCTTTAGTAAACCGTATCAACCTTAACGTCTTTCTCCACCAGCCACTTCACAGTTTCACCGTCTCTCAGCTCAACCGCAACATCAACAGGCTTTTCGCTGTCGATCTCTAACTGCCATACAAACGCCACTTCCCACTGAGTCTCGCTATGTGTTCTTAGATCAAGGTCGTCAGCCGTTACTAGCAAGGTATCTGCACCTTGCTTAACGGTCACGCTCTCCACCGCAAGTGTTGCTGGTAGCTGTGAGTCTGACTCTAGGTAGATAGAACCGTGTAGTGTCTTATCTTGAGCTTCTCCAATCGTTGGCATCTTGTTGTGCCAAAGGTTGCTTTTCATTGTGACTGTTGCTGCAGATACTTCTACTTGATTATCTTGCTGCCATTCTACTTGCGGCGCAGAACAACCCGCTAATGCCACTACGCATGCGGCGAATGCTAATTTTTTCATTATTCTTCTACCTTTGATTTAACCAACTCTTTAAGACTTCAATGTCATTCTGGTATTCGTTATTTATTTCATCAACCCAATCTGAAATGTTCTCCCACCACGCAGGCATATCTGGAGATTGAGCTTTCTGAGCCACTTGCTGGATACGTTTCAGGCCAATGGACCCTGCTGCACCTTTAATCTTATGTGCCTCGGAAACGATACTGGCTTTGTCTTTCGCGACCATGTTGGAGTTCAATATTTCCATATACTCCGGCATCATATCTTCAAACATCACGATGCTATCCAAAACCGGTTTCGGTCCAACAATATCAACATAAGACTCTAGCATATCAATATCAAGCAAAGTGGTATCAATAGCTGAAAGAACAGGCTTACTTGCATCGACTTTCTCAATAATCTCAACCTTATCCGTGCTATCGACTTTCTCAATAACCTCTGGTGCATCTTCGATAAGTTCACTGATGACATCTTGGATAGCTCGAACCGACAATGGTTTACTGATCGCCTCGTCCATGCCTTTCTGGAAGTACTCTTGTTTGTTATTTAACACGTTGGCAGTTAACGCAACCAAAGGTGGTAACTGGCTGTACTTCTCGCGGTAGTACTGAGCGATGTCGAAGCCAGTCATGTCTGGCAGTTGGATGTCCAACAGTACCAAGTCATAGTCTTCAGGGTTGAAGGCAATTTGCGCCTCTTTACCCGTCATCACCACCGTCACTTCGTGACCCAGGCTTTCGAGTAGAGAGCGAGCCACCGTGATGTTCAGTTCAATATCTTCGACCATGAAGATCTTAAGGTTCGACTGCTTTCTTGGTGTTTTAATCAATGCTTGAGTATCGTGATTAACAGGCACACGAATCGAAACCGTAAAGGTACTACCAAAGCCCTCTTCACTGGTCACTTCAATGTGCCCATCCATCATATTGATCAGCTGTTGTGAGACAGCAAGGCCAATACCTGTGCCCACCGCATGCAGATTATCCGTTCCGGATTTGACCTGATAATACATCGCGAAGATCTTCTCGATTTCACTTTCAGGGATACCAATCCCGGTGTCTTCTACTTCCATCGTGATGTTGGCAAAGTCGCCATCAATGTCGGCGCTGACTGTCATCACCACGCCACCATCTTTGGTGAACTTCATTGCGTTACTTACAAGGTTCCACAACACCTGTCTTAGGCGAGTGCCATCGACTTCAACGGCAGCAGGAAGATCAGACAACCTTTCTAGATCGAACCTCAACCCTTTTTGTTCAGCCATCAATGCAGAGATACTTTCGATCTCAACAACGAAATCTTCAAAGTTGATTGGGGTTGGGAATAGCTCAAGCTTACGACGGTCGAACTTATCCATATCGATAATATCGTTAAAGATATTACCCAGTGTCACTGCGCTTACCTTGATGGTTTGCATCTGCTTGCGCTGCTCAGTGGTCAGTTGGCTATCGAGCAGCATGCGGCTCAAACCAATGATGCCGTTAAGCGGTGTTCTTAGCTCATGGCTAATGGTTGATATAAAGGTGGTCTTATCACGACTGGCTTTCTCTAGCGACTCTTGATGCTCTTTACGCTCGGTAATATCACGGCCGAAACCCACTAAGCCTAAGTGGCGACCATCTTTACTGTAGAAAGGTACTTTACGCAGTTCGAAGTAGCTCTTACGTCCGTCAGGATATTCAAGCCACTGGTCATAAGTTAGCGCTTGGTTATCGGCAAACACCTTCTTATCGGTTTCCACAACTTGTTGAGCGACCTCTTTACTGTAGACATCCCAAGGCGTCAAACCGACTAGCTCTTTTTCTGTCTTGCCGGTGAGCTCTTCAACCGCACGGTTACAACCAGAGAAAACACCTTCTTCATTACGGTAGTAAATAAGGTCAGGAGAAGCATCGATAAACGAGCGCAATAGTGCCGTTCGCTCTGCCAGTTCAAGCTGAGTTCGCTCACGTTGGAACACCTCGTTCTCAAGGTCGTGCATCGCTTCTGCACGTGCTTCCTCCGCTTTTTCACGCTCTTCAATTTCTTGATTAAGCTTCTCAATATTGAGCTGCAATTTATTGTTGAGCTCTTGGTCTCGCTCTCGCATGTCGCCAAGTTTAGAGACCAGTTTCGCTAGACGCTGACGAGACTCTTCCAACTGGTCAACGACCACCGATAAGAAATAAACCGCCCAAGGCGTGATCACTAAGCCGAAAAAAACTGAACGGACAATGTCGATATCATCAACATTACCTTTAAGTGCGAGGGTAATGCCGACTTGCACAACAACAGCGAGGGCAACAAGCGCTAAGGCGAGTAAGATAGAAAAGCGGACAATCCCCAGCTTTACGAGTAGATCCACGTAATACTGGGCAAGATTTTTCATGGGTTTCATTTAGCGCTCCATGCGATAAGACTAGCAACATTCTACCCTGTTTGAAGATAGGAGGTAAGCTAGCTACATCACACGCAGAAAGAGATCAGCGGCAATATCGCAGGTTAATCCAATTAATATAAATACTGAACAACCAAAACAGACAAAGGTGGACAAATCACCGATTTTATAGAGTTAGCGAATTGAGGATGGATGCACCATAGAACGGTTTCGACCGTCAGATTTTGCTTGATACAGCGCACTGTCAGCCAAGGCAACAGCCGATTCCATTTCATCATCAGGTGTCGGAATGTAAGAGATAATACCAATGCTCACCGTGATGAATTCAGAGACTGTCGACTTCTCATGCGCAAGTTCCAATTTTAGGACTTCGTCATGAATACGCTGCGCCACCAACTGAGCACCGTCGGTCGTTGTATTTGGCAGAATAAAGCCGAACTCTTCGCCACCATAACGAGCCACACAATCAGATGAACGATTCAACACCTGCTTAAATGCCTGCGAAACCTGAATCAAAGCATCATCACCTTGTTGGTGTCCGTAAAAATCGTTGTAGCCTTTAAAGAAGTCGATATCACACAACATGATCGTCAGTGGTAACTTCTCACGCACATGATAATGCCACAGTGTAGAGAGCTGTTCGTCGAAACGGCGTCGGTTGGAAACCTGGGTCAAACTATCCATAAAGCTGAGACGTTCAAGTTCAAGGTTGGCCTCTTCAAGCTTCTGCTCAGCGAGATAACGCTCGGTGATATCACGCGCCATGATCAAAACACCATTAGTACTGGATACTGGATCTCTAAACGGTGATTTCACGACATCGTACCAAGTGTATTCTCCATCACTAGAGACGACCTTATCGATATAGCGTAACGATTTACCATGATGAAGCACTTGATGATCAGTGTCTGAGATACGCATATACATACTATTCGGAACGACATCTTGCAGGCGCTTACCCACTAGGTCACTGACCGCAGAGATACCAAGCGCCGCCACAAACGGTTTATTACACGCTTGATAAACCATGTTTTCGTTGAAGATACCAATCGAGTCTGGGCTCGCTTCCAAGATGTTTTGCAATATGGTGTCACGTTGCGCAAGTGCCACTTCGGTATCTTTACGCTTCTCCATTTCGCCACGCAATTTCTGCTGCATATCATGCCAATCGGTCACATCATGACTAATAGAGAGCGTGCCGATGGTTTCTCCATCTTGCGAGAGCAATACACTTTGATAAGTTTCGAGCAAACACCCTTTGCCGTCCTGATCGGTTGTCCACGAACGCTCACTAACACGGCCTTTTAATGCACCACCAGAAACACTCAAGGTGCCCTCTTCCGGGCGACCGTGCCAAAATTTTTTAAACGAGCGATTACTCGCGACCAACTCACCCTTTTTATCTTTCACGTAGATCAGCTCAGACAAAGAATCCAACGCGGTACGAGCAACATTCAGTTCTCGAACTTCTTGGGACAGTTCTTCGTTAGTGTTTTTATAAGGTGAGGCGTGAATCATCCAAGCCTGCTTATTTCTAAAATGGATCTTACGACCGACCAAGTTGATCTTGAACGACTCAAATTCAGAAAGCGCCCACAGGGAGACCTGCTCGAAGGCTCGAGAGTTAATGTGATTGGTTAAGTAGTGACGAAAGCTGCTCTCACTTTCCACAGTAGGAAAGCGAAAATTAACACCGATTTGGCGGATACCAAGCAACTGCATGGCTTGGCGATTGGCATAGAGTATTTCGCCACTTCGAACATCAACAAAGTAGAGTGGCGACGGGGTAGCAAGTAGAAGCGTTTCGATATGCGACTGATAACGAGAATAGAGATGCCAGCAGATGAGAGCAATCAGCAATACAACAACGATATAAATACCGTAGCCATACGCCCTGTCCCACAACCAAGTCATTACCAGTTCCATTTACTCTCAATCTATACCATAAAATCTGTGAGGGAAATGTTACCACTATTTGTTGGTTTTATCTGCTGTTACCTACAGTCACCCATTTCTATTAATTGGCTGCGTTTAAAACAGGCAACGTGTACTCGAATGCAGAACCAGTTTTGATGCCTTGAGCACCGGTTTTATCGAGCGAACGGCCTATTTCAGTCATCGCTAACCAGCGGTTCTCGCACCACAAAGGAGAGAGTAACGTTGGGCGTCTCGCCGCTGAAGAAACACGGTGATAAACCACCTCCGCAGGCGTGCGTTGAATGATCTCACTCGCGATATCAATATACTCTTCAAGGCTTGGGGCTTCTAGCTTTCCTGCCTTCCACGCCTTAGCCATGGTACTGCCCTCTACTATATGAAGGCCGTGCAGCTTAATACCATCAGTTCTCACCGCTAATACCTTGTCTAAGGTTTCAAGATTATCCGCTTTGGTCTCTTTGGGCAGGCCGACAATAAGGTGAGTACATACCTTGATGCCTAAAGCTCGTGCGCGCTGGGTGATCGTTTCATACACCGCAAAATCATGTCCGCGATTAATTCGCTTGAGGGTTTTATCATTGGCCGTTTGTAGGCCGAGCTCGAGCCAAATCTCATAGCCTTGTTTAACGTAGCCCGCTAATAGATCCAACACCGCATCAGGCACACAGTCTGGTCGCGTGCCAACACAAAGGCCGACGATCTCTGCACCGGGTGCTTTTAGCGCCTCTTCATACATATTCTTGAGCACTTGCACCTCTGCATAAGTGCTGGTGTAAGCCTGAAAGTAAGCCAGATACTTCTTGGCACGAGCAATCTCACCTGCGCGATCTTTTAACTGGTCAGCAATGCTTTGAATTTGAGTTTGTTCATCAGCAAAGGAGGCCACGTTGCAAAAAGTGCAGCCCCCGCGACCAATGGTTCCGTCTCGGTTTGGGCAGCTGAAACCACCATGAAGCGTCAGCTTGTGAACCTTCTCGCCATAACGGCGTTGAAGATCTTGGCCGATAGTATTAACTAACTCATGTAATTGCATATTTTCAAAGCACTCAAGTAAATAAGAATGAATATCAGTCTTTTTTTTGAAAAAAAATTACATCCCTGCAAAATTCGACCAATTAGTTTACTCAAGGATTTTTGCGAGCAACCTAACAAATATCAATAAACATGCAAAAAATCGGCTCTATTTGCCTAATGTTGCACATTTGTTAGACATTAAATTCAAAATAAAACGAAAAAAATGGTCTACATGGTTCAACTTTCATTGCAATTCGCCTAAACAAAATTGTAGGATACTTACACATATTGGCTATTTTTGAGTATTTACTTACAACTAAAACTTGCTAATAAGTCGGTGATATCCATATCCCACCTATATAAACCACTAGTTTGTGGTTAAAAATAAACGGATATCACTAAGGATTGTTTTTCTCGCAATACTTTTCCTGCGAGATACGGAAAGGATTCAAACCGCCAGCATAGGCAGGTTTAGACCCATAAATATAAAAGGACAAGGCTGACTTTATACAAATAAGTTGCGCCTAGATTTAACTGGAAGGATGTATCTATGGTAGATCAAGAGCAGAACTCACAGGGTCTGTATACTCCTGAATTGGAGCATGACGCTTGTGGTATCGGTTTTGTTGCGCATCTAAAGAATCGCAAATCTCATGATGTAGTAACTCAAGCACTCGATATGCTTGCACGTATGGAACACCGTGGCGGCCAAGGCTGCGATCCGTGTTCTGGTGATGGTGCAGGTATCCTGCTACAGAAGCCGCACGAATTCTTACTAGAAGAAGCCGTAGAGCTTGGAATTAAGCTGCCATCTTTTGAAAAATATGGTGTTGGTGTTGTACTTTTCCCTAAAGATGAACACAAACGTGCACAGTGTCGTGACATTCTAGAACGCAATGCACAACGCCTTGAGTTAGAAGTTATCGGTTACCGTGAGCTTCCAACTGACAATTCAATGATTGGTGCTGACCCACTAAGCACTGAACCTCAATTTGAACACGTATTTATTTCTGGCGGCCCTGGTATCACACCAGAAGAACTTGAGCGTAAACTGTATGTTCTACGTAACTACACGGTTCGTGTATGCCTAGAAAGCGTTTCAAATATCGGTGATGACTTCTACATCAACTCTATGTCTTACAAGACATTGGTGTACAAAGGTCAGCTAACAACTGAACAAGTTCCTCAGTACTTCCTAGACCTGCAAAACCCAACCATGGTGACAGCTCTAGCACTTGTACACTCTCGCTTCTCTACCAATACATTCCCACGTTGGCGTCTAGCTCAGCCTTTCCGTTACATCGCGCATAATGGCGAAATCAATACGGTTCGCGGCAACCTGAACTGGATGAAAGCACGTGAAGCAATCCTAGAATCGGATCTGTTTACACAAGCTGAAATCGACATGCTACTGCCTATCTGTCAGGAAGGTAGTTCGGATTCATCAAACTTCGATATGGCGCTTGAGCTACTTGTTCTTTCAGGTCGTACTCTGCCACATGCGTTGATGATGATGATCCCGGAAGCATGGCAAGAAAACAAAAACATGGATCCGACTCGTCGCGCGTTCTACCAGTACCACGCGAACGTTATGGAACCATGGGATGGCCCAGCATCTGTATGTTTCACCGATGGTGTTCAAGTAGGTGCAACACTTGACCGTAACGGTCTGCGTCCTTCTCGCTACACAGTAACTAAAGACGACTTCCTAGTAATGGCGTCTGAGTCTGGTGTTGTTGAGATCGCACCTGAAAACGTTGAGTACCGTGGTCGTCTACAACCAGGTCGTATTTTTGTGGCTGACCTTGAGCAAGGCCGCATCATTTCTGATGAAGAAGTGAAAGACAGCATTGCTAAAGCACAACCTTACGAAAAGTGGGTTGAAGAGAACCTTCTGAGCCTGAAAAAGCTACCAGATGCGAGCAACGAATTTAGCCAACCTTCTCCAGAGAAACTTCTCCACAAACAACAATCGTTTGGCGTGAGCTCTGAAGAAGTAAACGAAATTATTCTACCTCTTGCGAAAACAGGCTACGAGCCACTTTCTGCAATGGGTGCTGACTGGCCGCTAGCGATTCTATCTCACCAATCGCAGCACCTTTCAAACTACTTCAAACAGTTGTTTGCACAAGTAACCAACCCGCCGATCGACCCGATTCGTGAGCGCATGGTTATGTCTCTGAACACTTACCTAGGTAAAGACCAGAACTTACTTGCTGAAACACCTGAGCACTGTCAAAAAGTAGAACTTGAGTCTCCAGTACTGTCTAACTCAGAGTTAGAAAAACTGCGTGCAATCGATAACGAGCACCTTCAAGCGAAGACGCTGGACATCGTATTCCAAGCAAATGGCGACCAAGGTAAGTTAGAGCGCGCACTTAAGCGTATCTGCCAATACGCAGAAGACGCAGTGATTGATGGCTACTCTATCATCCTACTGACCGACCGTGCGGTTAACTCTAACCATGCCGCTATTCCAGCAATGCTGGCGGTTGGCGCGGTTCACCACCACCTAATCCGTAAAGGTCTACGCGCTAAGTGTGACATCGTTGTTGAAACGGGTGACGCTCGTGAGACACACCACTTTGCAACGCTTATCGGTTACGGTGCGAACGCAGTTAACCCGTACCTAGTTATTGAAACGATTGTTGAACTGCAACGTACGAAGAAGCTAGATCCAAACGTACACCCACGTGAGTTATTCGATAACTATCGTAAAGGTGTTAACGGCGGTCTACTTAAGATCTTCTCTAAGATGGGGATCTCTACGCTGCAGTCTTACCACGGTGCACAAATCTTTGAAGCACTTGGTATCAGCAAGTCAGTGGTTGAAAAATACTTCACTGGTACGGTTTCTCGTATTCAAGGTCTAACGATCGACGATATCGCACGAGAAGTACTGGTTCGTCACCGTGTTGGTTACCCAGCTCGTGAAATCCCAGCTCAGATCCTTGATGTTGGTGGTGTTTACCAGTGGAAACAACGTGGTGAGAAACACCTATTCAACCCTGAAACGATTTCTCTACTTCAAGAATCAACGCGTAACAAAGATTACGGCCAGTTCAAGAAGTACGCAAAAGCAGTCGATGACCAAGGCGACAACGCAGCAACACTACGTAGCCAACTGGATTTCATCAAGAACCCTGCAGGCTCTATTCCTCTAGCAGAAGTAGAACCAATCGAGAATATCCTTAAGCGTTTCGCAACCGGCGCAATGAGCTTTGGTTCAATCTCGCATGAGGCTCACTCAACACTGGCTGTTGCGATGAACCGCATTGGCGCGAAATCAAACTCAGGTGAAGGTGGTGAAGATCCAGCACGTTTCGAACGTAAAGAAAATGGCGACTGGGAACGTTCAGCAATCAAACAGGTGGCTTCTGGTCGCTTTGGTGTAACGTCTTACTACCTATCTAACGCTGATGAGCTACAAATCAAGATGGCTCAAGGTGCGAAACCTGGCGAAGGTGGTCAACTACCAGGTGATAAGGTTGATGACTGGATCGGCGCAACTCGTCACTCGACTCCGGGCGTAGGTCTTATTTCTCCACCGCCACACCACGATATCTACTCAATCGAAGATTTAGCTCAGCTGATCTACGATCTGAAAAACGCGAACCGTAACGGCCGTGTCAACGTGAAGCTAGTATCGGAAGCAGGCGTAGGTACGATTGCATCTGGTGTAGCGAAAGCGAAAGCTGACGTGGTACTTATCGCAGGTTTTGATGGTGGTACGGGTGCATCTCCGATGTCTTCTATCCGTCACACAGGTCTGCCTTGGGAACTGGGTCTAGCGGAAACTCACCAAACACTACTGAAAAATGGCCTACGTAACCGTATCGTTGTTCAGTCTGATGGTCAGATGAAAACACCACGTGACCTTGCAGTAGCAACGTTACTTGGCGCTGAAGAATGGGGCGTAGCAACAGCAGCTCTAGTGGTTGAAGGCTGTATCATGATGCGTAAGTGTCACAAGAATACATGTCCTGTTGGTATCGCAACACAGAACAAGACTCTGCGTGAGCGTTTCGACGGCCGCGTAGAAGACGTAGTCACTTTCTTCCAATACATGGCTGAAGGTCTGCGTGAAGTAATGGCTGAACTTGGCTTCCGTTCTATCGATGAGATGGTGGGTCAATCGCACAAACTTAAAGTTCGTGATGACATCGGTCACTGGAAGTACAAGAACCTAGATCTAACACCTGTACTGCACATTGAGCAGGCGCGTGAAGAAGATGGTATCTACAACCAGACACAACAAAACCACAACCTAGAAGACGTTCTAGACCGCAAGTTGATTCAAGCTGCAATTCCAGCTCTTGAGAAAGGTGAAGCCGTGAATGCGACCTTCCCTATCATCAACACGGACCGCTCTGCAGGTACCATGCTGTCAAACGAAATCTCGAAGGTTTACAAAGACCAAGGTTTACCACAGCCAATGAACGTTAAGTTCCACGGTAGTGCTGGCCAGTCTTTCGGTGCGTTCCTTGCGAAAGGCGTGAAGTTCGAAGTAGAAGGCGACGCGAACGATTACTGGGGTAAAGGCCTATCTGGCGGTACGTTGGTACTGTACCCAGATGCGAAATCTACCATCGTTGCTGAAGATAACATCGTGGTGGGTAACGTGTGTTTCTACGGTGCTACTTCAGGTGAATCTTTCATCCGCGGTATGGCTGGCGAACGTTTCTGTGTTCGTAACTCTGGAGCGAAGGTTGTTGTTGAAGGCGTTGGTGACCACGGTTGTGAATACATGACTGGTGGTGTTGCAATTATCCTCGGCTCAACAGGTCGTAACTTTGCTGCTGGTATGAGTGGCGGTGTTGCCTATGTTTGGGATAAAGCGGGTGACTTCGAAACCAAGCTTAACTCTGAACTTGTAGACCTAGATCCAATTGAACAAGAAGATAAAGATCTTCTACTAGATATGCTAACGAAGCATGTTGAATTCACAGGAAGTGAAGTTGCTCAGTCTTTCCTAGACAACTTTGAAGCAAGTGTTGCATCACTGATTAAAGTAATGCCACGCGACTACAAAGCGGTTCTTGAAAAGCGTAAAGCTGAAGCACAACAGGCACAAACGGAAGAAGTGGAGGCAGTATAATGGGTAAGCCTACTGGATTTTTAGAACACGGTCGTGAGCTTCCAAAGAAGCTCGACCCGTCAGTTCGAATTGAAGACAACAAAGAGTTCGTACTTAACGAAGAGTTTGGTGACAAAATCAATACTCAAGCCTCTCGTTGTATGGACTGTGGCGTACCTTTCTGTCACAGCGGTTGTCCGATTGGTAACATCATCCCAGAATTCAATGACGCAGTTTATCGTGACAGTTGGGAAGAGGCTTGGAACATCCTAAGTTCAACCAACAACTTCCCTGAATTTACAGGTCGTGTGTGCCCTTCTCCTTGTGAGAGTGCCTGTGTACTGGGTATCAACCAAGACCCAATCACCATCTGTAATATTGAGAAAACGATTGTAGAAACTGCGTACCGTGAAGGGTACGCAAAGCCTAAAACACCACGCTCTCGCACTGGTAAAACAGTGGCGGTGATCGGTTCAGGTCCAGCAGGCCTAGCTGCAGCTGAACAACTAAACAGTGCAGGTCACTCAGTGACAGTATTTGAACGTGATGAGAAAGTCGGTGGTCTACTGCGCTTCGGTATCCCTGATTTCAAACTGGGCATGGATGTCATTGATCGCAAGATCAACCTAATGGCTGAAGCAGGCGTTGATTTTAAAGTTAACCAACACATTGGTGTTGATGTTAATGCTCAACAACTGCGCCAAGAGTTTGATGTAGTGCTGCTAACAGGGGGGTCTACGGTTCCGCGTGACTTACCAATCCCGGGACGTGAATTGAAAGGCGTTCACTTTGCCATGGAATTCCTTGGTCAAAACAACCGCCGTGCTAACGACTTAGACCTTAAGACTGAAGAGATTCACGCTAAAGATAAGCACATTGTGGTTATCGGTGGTGGTGATACAGGCTCTGACTGTGTAGGCACATCAAACCGTCACAAAGCAGCAAGTATTACTCAGGTTGAGATCATGCCGATCCCACCAGAGAAACGCCCAGCAAACATGCCTTGGCCCCAATACCCAATGATCATGAAGACCACGACTTCTCATGAAGAAGGCTGTGAACGTCACTGGAACATCTTGACTAAAGAGTTCATCGGTAACGATCAAGGTCAAGTGACGGGTCTACGTATTGCTGACATCGTTTGGCAAGATGCGAAACCTGGTGAGCGTCCAGGTTTTGATGAAGTCGCGAACTCTGAGCGTGTTATTCCTTGTGACATGGCATTCCTAGCAATGGGCTTCTTACACCCAGAGCCAACCGGTGTGCTTGCTCAACTAGACATAAAACTGGACGAGCGCGGTAACGTCGCTTCTGAAGGTTTTGCAACGAACCAGAAAGGCGTTTTCGCTGCTGGTGATATGCGTACTGGTCAATCTCTAGTTGTACGTTGTATTAATGAAGGTCGTGAATGTGCAATTGCCATTGATGACTTCTTAATGGGTAACTCAAACTTAGAAGCGAAAGCAGATTCACTCATGCTTTCCGCATAATATTTCTCGGGCTAACGTCAATGACGTTAGCCTAGAGGAAAAGCAACACCCTTCCTAACTTTTATATTTGGCTAGCACTCGATGCTAGCCTTTTTTCTCTCTGCTTTCTGGCTCTTACGATATTCCCCTCGCTGTACATGTTAAATCTTATTAACATCTATCTATTATATCTCTTTGATATCGCTCTACTATTTTAGATTATTACGTGGTTAATCGCGTTTACGCATGATAATTAACCATGAACTTGACCTTAAACACAATTAGCTATACGTTGTAAAGCTGGTGAAAATAAAACCAATAGGTTTTGTTAACACAACCGATAACGTTTTAACTGGCTAAAACAAACAATCAGTTTATGTAAGAACAAGCTTATAAAAAATAACAAGTATATGAATAGTTAGTCATTTACTGTCTGGATGACAGAGAAGCAAAAGGGAGAATTGCAATGGCTCTATATGATCCTAGTCTTGAAAAAGACAACTGTGGATTTGGTTTAATAGCGCAAATGGAAGGCCAACCGAGTCATAAGTTGGTACGAACTGCTATTTCAGCCCTCGATCGCATGACACACCGTGGTGGTATCGCTGCGGATGGTAAAACCGGGGATGGCTGTGGCTTATTACTACAAAAGCCAGACTCTTATCTTAGAATTATTGCAGAAGAGAATAACTTCAAGCTCGGCAAGCAATACGCTGTCGGCATGATTTTCTTCAGCCAAGATCCAATCAAAGCGCAAACCGCGCAAGACATCGTCAATAAAGAGCTCGCTCAAGAGACCTTAACTGTTGCAGGTTGGCGCGTAGTGCCGACCAACACCGACGTATTAGGTCCGATTGCCAAAGATTCGGTACCCAATATTCAGCAAGTCTTTATCTCAGCCCCTGCGGGTTGGCGTGAACGCGATATTGAACGACGCCTTTATATCGCTCGCCGTAGAATTGAAAAGCAGATCACCGAAGACAAAGATTTCTATATTTGTAGCCTTTCGACACAAGTCATGGTTTACAAAGGTCTGTGTATGCCGGCCGATCTTCCGCGATTTTACCTCGATCTTGCTGACTTACGCATGGAATCGGCGATATGTCTGTTCCACCAGCGTTTCTCAACCAATACACAACCACGTTGGCCATTGGCTCAGCCATTTCGCTATTTGGCGCACAATGGTGAGATTAATACCATTGAAGGTAACCGCCAGTGGGCTAAAGCTCGTGCTTACAAATTCTCTTCACCGCTGCTGCCCGATTTACAAACGGCTGCACCCTTTGTGAATGAGATAGGCTCAGATTCATCGAGCCTAGATAACATGCTCGACTTGTTCCTTGCCGGTGGTATGGATGTGTTCCGAGCGATGCGTATGCTGGTGCCGCCCGCTTGGCAAAACCACCCAGACATGGATCCCGATCTACGTGCATTCTACGACTTCAACTCCAAGCACATGGAACCCTGGGATGGCCCTGCTGGCATCGTACTTTCTGATGGTCGTTATGCTGCATGTAATCTAGATAGAAATGGCTTACGTCCTGCGCGTTATGTCATCACCAAAGACAACCTGATCACCTTAGCATCCGAAGTCGGTATCTGGAACTATGCGCCAGATGAAGTCGCAGAGAAAGGTCGCGTTGGTCCGGGAGAATTACTCGTTATCGATACACGCCGAGGCAAGCTATGGCAATCTAATGAAATCGATAATGATCTAAAAGGGCGTCATCCCTACAAAGAGTGGATGGAAAAGAACGTTCACAAGCTAACACCATTTTCTGAGCTTGATGATAACCAAGTGGGTAAGCGTAGCTTCGACGATGACACGCTCAAGACCTACCAAAAACAGTTTGCGATGAGCAACGAAGAGTCCGATCAAGTATTACGCGTGCTTGGTGACATGGGACAGGAAGCGGTCGGCTCAATGGGCGACGACACGCCAATGGCAGTACTCTCTTCGAAAGAGCGACTAGTCACTGATTACTTCCGTCAGAAGTTTGCACAGGTCACCAATCCACCGATCGATCCTTTGCGTGAAAAGCACGTGATGTCTTTAGCGACCAGTATCGGCCAAGAGATGAACGTGTTCTGCGAAACGGACGGTCACGCCTACCGTGTGACATTTAACTCACCAGTTCTGCTCTACTCTGACATGCAGCAACTTCTACAGTTAAATCAAAAACACTATGGCCACGCTATTCTTAGCATGCACTATGACCCAGCAGAAAAAGATCTCGAACAAGCCATCAATGACTTGTGTGATAGTACGGTACAAGAAGTGCGTGACGGTGCCGTTTTAATTGTGCTTTCAGATAAAAACTTAGAGAAAGGTAAACTGCCGGTTCCAGCTGCGATGGCTGTCGGAGCTGTGCAAACCAAACTTGCAGACAACAACCTACGTTGTGATGCCAATATCGTGGTTGAAACCGCAACTGCACGTGACCCTCACCAATTTGCAGTGCTGCTTGGCTTCGGTGCAACCGCAGTTTATCCATACCTCGCTTATGAAGCGTTAGGAAAAATGTTGGATGATGGATCTTTAGATAAAGACTATCGTACCGCGATGCAAAACTACCAAAACGGCATTAACAAAGGTCTGTATAAGATCATGTCGAAGATGGGTATTTCTACGATTGCTTCATATCGCTGTTCGCAGCTTTTCGAAGCCGTTGGCCTACATTCCGATGTTGTTGAGCTCTGTTTCCGCGGAGTTACTACACGAATCCAAGGCGCAAGCTTTAGCGATTTCCAGCAAGATACCTATAATTTATCTCGTAAAGCCTGGACTAAGCGTAAGCCAATCGAGCACGGTGGTTTACTGAAATACGTCCATGGTGGCGAATACCACGCTTATAACCCAGATGTGGTAGGGACGCTGCAAACGGCAGTTAAAACCGGCGAAACTTCGGATTACCTATCTTTTGCGAAACAAGTAAATGCTCGCCCTGCCGCTATGCTGCGTGACTTAATGAGTCTCAAAAAAGCCGATAAGCCACTAACGCTTGAGCAAGTAGAGCCAAGCAGCGATCTTTTTAAACGCTTTGACTCTGCTGCGATGTCGATTGGGGCCCTGAGCCCAGAAGCCCACGAAGCATTAGCTATGGCGATGAACCGTTTGGGCGGTTACTCAAACTCAGGCGAAGGCGGTGAAGATCCACGACGTTTTGGCACCGACCGTAACTCGCGTATTAAACAGATAGCTTCTGGTCGATTTGGCGTAACACCACATTACTTAACCAATGCAGATGTTCTGCAAATCAAGGTCGCACAAGGGGCGAAGCCAGGCGAAGGCGGTCAACTGCCAGGTCATAAAGTCACGGCAGAGATTGCTAAGCTGAGATACTCCGTGCAAGGGGTGACACTGATCTCTCCTCCTCCACATCACGATATTTATTCTATCGAGGATCTAGCGCAGCTTATTTTCGATCTTAAACAAGTGAACCCCAAAGCCTTGGTTTCAGTGAAGCTAGTTTCTGAGCCGGGTGTAGGCACAATCGCAACTGGCGTGGCAAAAGCCTATGCCGACCTGATCACCATTTCAGGCTACGACGGCGGTACCGCGGCAAGCCCACTGACTTCGGTGAAATACGCTGGCTGTCCTTGGGAGCTAGGGCTAGCGGAAACCCAGCAAGCTCTGGTTGCTAACGGGCTTCGCCATAAGATCCGCCTGCAAGTCGATGGTGGATTGAAAACGGGTCTCGATGTGATTAAAGGCGCGATTTTAGGTGCTGAAAGCTTTGGCTTTGGTACCGCACCAATGGTCGCAATGGGTTGTAAGTTCTTACGAATTTGTCACCTAAACAACTGTGCGACTGGCGTCGCGACTCAAGATGAAACACTGCGCCGCGAATACTTCAAAGGCCTGCCTGATATGGTGGTGAACTACTTTACTGGTTTAGCCGATGAAGTTCGCCAATACCTTGCTGAGCTTGGTGTAGAAAAACTCACCGATCTAATAGGTCGTACTGATTTACTAGAAGCCGTTCAAGGCCTCACAGCGAAACAGAGCAAACTCGATCTATCTTCAATACTCGAAGCTCCGGTATCTCCAGAAGGTCACCCGTTATTTTGGACCGAGCCAAACGCACCATTTGATAAGGCTCAGCTCAACCAGCATATCCTTGATGATGCACTCGATGCGATTGAGAAGCGACAATCCACCAGCCTCTACTACAACGTGATCAATACCGATCGTTCAATAGGCGCCCGTATCTCAGGCGAAATAGCGAAACGTTACGGTAACCAAGGTATGGCAGGCTCACCAATCAAATTGTATCTCGACGGTACCGCAGGCCAATCTTTCGCAGTTTGGAACGCCGGTGGCGTCGAGCTTTACCTAACGGGTGATGCCAATGACTATGTCGGCAAAGGCATGGCGGGCGGTAAGGTGGTTATCAAACCTCACCAAGGCACTGCATTTGTTTGTAACGAAGCGACCATTATCGGCAATACCTGCTTGTATGGCGCAACCGGAGGCAAGTTATTTGCTGCAGGTACTGCAGGCGAACGATTTGGCGTGCGTAACTCTGGTACCGTCGCTGTGATTGAAGGCGCAGGTGATAACGCTTGTGAGTATATGACAGGCGGTATTGTGGCCATCCTTGGCGCAACTGGAGTGAACTTCGGCGCAGGTATGACGGGGGGCTTCGCTTATGTGATGGATAAGAACGAAGACTTCCAAGGCCGAGTGAACAACGAGTCGGTCGAGGCACTTTCTCTATCTGACTTATACATCCACCAAGAACACTTACGTGGCTTGATTGCAGAGCACTTAGAAGAGACGGGCTCAGTACACGCTGAAGCGATTCTGGCGAACTTTGATGAATGGATTCCGAAGTTCTACCTAGTGAAGCCAAAGACGGCGGATCTCAACACCTTGCTCGGTCACCAAAGCCGAAGCTCTGCTGAACTTCGTGTTCAAGCGCAATAATTGGAAGGAGCCAATAATGAGCCAGAATGTATACCAATTTATTGATGTGAATCGCGTAGACCCAGCGAAGAAGCCAATCAAGATACGTAAGATTGAGTTTGTAGAGATCTACGAACCTTTTACTAAGCAACAAGCCAAGGCGCAAGCTGACCGCTGTTTAGACTGTGGTAACCCTTACTGTGAATGGAAGTGTCCAGTCCATAACTACATCCCTCAATGGCTCAAGCTTGCCAATGAAGGCCGCATTATCGAAGCAGCTGAACTGTCTCACCAAACCAACAGCTTGCCTGAGGTTTGCGGCCGAGTCTGCCCTCAAGACCGTTTGTGTGAGGGTTCTTGTACCCTCAACGACGATTTCGGCGCAGTCACCATCGGCAACATTGAAAAATACATCAATGACAAAGCGTTTGAGATGGGCTGGAAACCAGACATGTCGCATGTCGAGTGGACCGACAAAAAGGTCGCAATCATCGGCGCAGGCCCCGCCGGTCTTGCTGCTGCTGACATCTTAGTTCGAAACGGTGTGAAGGCCGTAGTATTTGACCGCTATCCGGAGATCGGTGGCCTGCTCACGTTTGGTATCCCATCGTTCAAACTAGAGAAAGGTATCATGGAAAACCGTCGCCGTATTTTTAGCGGGATGGGCGTTGAATTTAAGATGAATACCGAAGTCGGTAAAGACGTTCAACTACAACAACTGATCGATGACTATGATGCCGTTTTCTTAGGTGTCGGTACCTATAAAAACATGCGTGCTGGGTTAGACAACGAAGAAGCTCCGGGCGTTTATGATGCCCTGCCATTCCTTGTTTCCAATACCTACAAGGTCATGGAACTCGATAATCCAACGCCATTCATCGACATGAAGGGTAAAAAAGTGGTTGTGCTTGGTGGTGGTGATACCGCGATGGACTGTGTCCGAACTTCGATTCGTCAGCATGCAGCTAACGTCATTTGTGCTTATCGCCGAGATGAAGCGAACATGCCAGGCTCTCGTCGTGAAGTGAAGAATGCGAAAGAGGAAGGCGTGAAGTTTATGTTCAACCTTCAACCATTAGCACTGGAAACCGATTCATCCGGTCACGTTACTGGCGTCAAAGTGGTGAAAACGGCGCTAGGTGAACCCGATGAAGCAGGTCGTCGTCGTCCGGAACCTGTAGCAGGCAGTGAACATGTTCTTGAAGCAGACGCCGTTATCATGGCATTTGGTTTCCAACCTCACGCGATGGAGTGGCTAGAACCTTTCGGTGTGGAATTGGATCAATGGGGACGAATCAAGGCTCCCGGACAACAAGAGTTTCAATACCAAACCACCAATAGCAAGATCTTTGCAGGTGGCGATGCGGTTCGAGGATCTGACTTGGTAGTGACCGCTATCGATGAAGGCCGCAAAGCCGCTGAAGGGATATTAGATTACCTAGAAGTGTGATTGGGTTTCCTTTATTACTCAGTTCGTTACTATAAAAAAGGATCCAATTATGGATCCTTTTTTGAATTAGATTCGTTTATCACAAGCACAACGAAAATACGTAAAACAATTACAAATAAGCCAATACCGATAACTACAATTAGAATTAAAAACAAGCCATAGGAAACACTATGAAAAAAGCCGCTCTCCTCTCGCTATCACTTTTAACGTTAACCGCTTGCAGCCAAGGAATCACGGACATGAAAGACAGAACTTCATCACCTTGTGGAGACAAACCAAACTGCGTATCAACTCAAGATGACCGTGAGCAGCATGCATTGGCCGCGTTTGAGTTATCAGATTCAGCAAACCTAGATGCGATTGAGCAGGTTGCACTCACCTTACCGGGGTCAAAAACCGCGAGCAAAACAGAAGATTACCTGCGTGTTGAATGTACCTCTCGCATCATGCGTTTTGTCGATGACTTAGAACTTAAAATCACCGATGGCAAACTGATCGTACGTTCTGAGTCTCGTACTGGTCATTCTGATTTTGGTGTGAACCGAAAACGTGCTGAACAACTTCGCGCAAGCCTAAAAAGCGAAGGCCTAATCAAATAGATAAAAGAATACGTAGATAAATCGCAGCTATTCGGATGAGAAGTGCCTCAGGGCTGTCGCTCGACACTTCTCTTCCATGCTACAATTTCGCTCTACTGTTTAAATATTTTTATTAAGAGACTACACATGAAAATCGGCATCATTGGCGCAATGGAGCAAGAAGTTGCGATCCTAAAAGCAGCAATTTCAGACATTACTGAAGTTAATAAAGGCGGTTGTACCTTTTTCTCTGGTCAGCTAAATGGTGTTGACGTTGTTTTGCTTCAATCAGGCATTGGTAAAGTAGCAGCAGCAGTTGGTACTTCAATCCTTCTAAGCGAATACCAACCAGATGTCGTTCTAAACACTGGCTCTGCTGGCGGTTTTGATTCAACACTGAACCTTGGCGACGTGGTTATCTCAACTGAAGTTCGTCACCACGATGCAGACGTTACGGCTTTCGGTTACGAAATTGGTCAAATGGCAGGTCAACCTGCAGCATTCAAAGCTGACGACAAGCTGATGCAAGTTGCTGAACAAGCGCTATCTCAAATGGAAGATAAGCACGCTGTTCGTGGCCTTATCTGTACTGGCGACGCATTTGTATGCACAGCTGAACGCCAAGAGTTCATCCGTAAGCATTTCCCATCAGTGGTTGCTGTAGAGATGGAAGCTTCTGCGATTGCTCAAGCTTGTCACCAATTCCAAGTTCCATTCGTGGTTGTACGTGCAATCTCTGACGTTGCAGACAAAGAATCACCAATGAGCTTCGAAGAGTTCCTGCCGCTAGCAGCACAAAGCTCTTCTGAAATGGTTATCAAGATGGTTGCCCTACTAAAGTAAGCGACTAGACATGCAAACACTGTTTGATCAGGTATTTGCCAATGGCGTGCTCCTTGTAATGTGGGGAGCACTGCTTTTTCATTTAATTTTACCTATTCCTCATGCCGCACACCCCACGACCTTATGGCATAAGTTTGCTGAGCTTTTAGCAAGCAAGGTTAATAACAACCAAAACTATTCCCAAAGCTTAATCTCGGGCACGTTAGCCTGGGGATTAATGGTACTGCCAACTCTGGTTATTCTGTTGGCCTTGCAACCTTTGGTTTGGCAATCTCAACTGTTTGAGTTAGCACTGTTATTACTCGCGATTGATTGGCGTAATAATGAAAAGCTGGCTAATCAGTTGATCAAAGCACTTGGTCGAGAAGATAAAGCCGCCGCTCGTCAGTTACTGGCTCCAATTGTCAATCGTCAGACCGAATCACTTTCATCACTTGGCCTAGGCAAAGCCGCCACAGAAACCATCATCATGGGTTACGCTCGTAACGTAGTTTGTGTGCTGTTCTGGTACGCCGTCGGTGGTGGTATCGCCGCTTTGATGTATCGCCTGATTGTCGAGTTAGCTCGAGCTTGGTCACCAAGCCGTAAGCAGTTCTCTCCTTTTGGCTCAACGGCAATCAAGATCGTCGCTATCCTAGAATTTATACCCATGCGCTTATTTGCCTTGATGATCGTCTGTGGTGATAAAGCGTCTCATACATTTAAGATGATGCTTGTTCAAAGTCGCTCTTGGCCTCTACCCGGCCCGGCATGGTTAATTACAGCCGTAGGGAACAAGCTGGAGTTATCATTGGGTGGCCCTGCCATTTATGACAACACCAAAGCCATTCGAGCAAAATTAGGCGGCAGAATCGCCCCATCAGCACTGCATTTATCTCAGGTTCAAAAGCTACTTTTTGGTCGCATCGCTATCTGGATATTCTTACAAAGCCTAGCCTTACTCATTATTCACCAAGGGATTTAAAGTGAAACCCTCTCAACTTGTTACACGATACTCTGCCCTCGCATTCACTCTCAGCTTCAGTTTATGGGCACCCACTTCATTTGCGACAGAAGTAGCAACAGCCGAACGTGTTATCAGCCTCGCTCCTCATGCGACCGAGCTAGCGTACAGCGCAGGCCTAGGTGACAACCTTATTGCGGTGAGTGAACGAAGTGATTACCCACCACAGGCTGATAAGCTTGAGAAGGTGGCAAATTATCAAGGCATCAAGGTTGAGAAAATCATCGCACTGCAGCCAGATCTGATTCTCGCATGGCCTGCAGGTAACCCGCCTAGAGAACTCGCGAAACTAGAGCAGTTTGGTTTCAATATTTACTACTCAAAAACCAAAAGCCTAGACAGCATCGCGACCAATATTGAACAACTGAGCCAATACGCAAGCGACCCGAGTATCGGTGAAAATAATGCCAAGCAATACAAAGAACAGCTCAACGCGTTAAGACTAAAATATAAAGATGCCGAACCGGTAAACTACTTTTATCAGCTTAGTGAAAAGCCGATCATCACTGTGGCTCAAGGGCATTGGCCAAGTGAGGTGTTTGAGTTTTGTGGTGGCCACAATATTTTTGAAGACAGTGCTTCCCCCTATCCGCAAGTTGGTATTGAACAAGTTATATTAAGAAAACCGCAAGTGATCTTCACTTCTCAGCACGCGATTGAGAATGGAACCATGTGGCAAACATGGGAAGATGAGATCCCAGCAGTTGTTCAAAATCAGATTTGGTCACTCAATTCTGACTGGATTAATCGCCCGACAACGAGAACTTTGAAAGCGATCCAACAAGTGTGCGATTTCTTCGATAGAGCTAGGCAAAATCACTAACTATTTGCTGCGTTTTTTCGTACAATTCGCCACCGACCTGTCCCTATAATTTTAACTATAAGAGCACCAGTATCATGGACTCCATGCTGCTTTATATTATCGATTTATTTGGCACTGCCATCTTTGCTATTTCAGGCGTTTTTGTCGCTGGCCGTCTTAAGATGGACCCCTTTGGCGTAGCCGTTCTAGGCAGTGTAACCGCAATTGGCGGCGGTACTATTCGTGACATGGCATTGGGTGCAACTCCAGTGTTTTGGATCACTGACACCACCTACCTTTGGGTAATCATCATTACCTGCTTGCTGACCATGATCATCGTAAGGCGTCCCAAACGTCTGGCGTGGTGGATACTGCCAGTATGTGATGCAATCGGCCTAGCGGTGTTTGTTGGCATTGGTGTAGAAAAAGCGCTTATCTATCAAGATTCAGCACTAGTGGCCATCATCATGGGTGTCATCACCGGCTGTGGTGGCGGTATTATTCGTGACGTACTTGCCCGTGAAGTACCGATGATCCTACGAAGCGAAGTCTACGCGACCGCTTGTATCATCGGCGGTGCATTCCACACTATGGCTATTCGCATGGGGCACGATTCAGAGACGGCATTTTTAGCCGGTGTATTCTCAACGCTGCTGATCAGGCTTGGGGCTATTCGTTGGCACTTATCACTGCCGACCTTCGCCATCAAATAGACCATTACCAAATATTAAGAAAGGCTCCTCAAAGGAGCCTTTCTTAATTTGAGCTCCCCCCAACACAATTATTATGCTCTCGCGTTACACGTGCGAGCATAACTAAAAATACCTAACTTGGTTCAAAGCTTTAGTTTCAAGTCTAGAGAATGGATTGCGTTTCAGGTAAGTTGACACAATCATTCCCAACTTTCATGAATATAACCCAATGCTACTCGAAGGAATCGAAACTCTACTGGTATTGAGTAAAGCAAAGACCATGAGCCGCACAGGCAGTTTGCTTTATATCAGCCAATCAGCGGTCAGCAAACGGATTGCGAATTTAGAAAAGAAGCTAGGTAAAAAGCTCATTGAACCGAGTGGCCGACAGATAAAACTCACGCCGGATGCAATTGCATTAATCGAGAGTATTGGCCCTACATTCAATGAACTTCGTGGTCTTATTTATGAACAGCAAGAGTTGGAAGATACCACTCTCATTACTTTAGATAGCTCTAAGTCGCTGATAGCGGGTTATTTAGGTGAAATGATGGGGCAATTTATCCAACAAGATAAGTACATCACCATTACCACCAACCACACGCCGAGAATCATAGAGCGAGTACAATCTGGCAAGGCGACTTTGGGATTGTGTGCTGGCTTACTGCCACCGCATCATGGTTTGATGGCATTCCACCTGTTTGATGAGCCGTTTTACATAGTGAGTAAGTCACCGCTAACGGAGCTTCCTCCATTGGTGATTACCAACGATATGACCAATCCTGCCAACTCTTATCAGCTCTCTGTATTAGAGAAGTTTGGCATTAAACCCTTGATGGAGATGGATGCTTATACCGCAGCCGCGCAACTTGCACTTGGTGGAACTGGACCAGCCTTAATCCCGCTCTCTATCGTAAAGACGCTCAATATTGAGTCTCAATACCTATTTAGCTTTCAAGAACTAGAAGGCCTTATTCGACCGATTCATATCTGTGTCAGACCAAATAGCTATCAGTCTCCACGAGTTAAAGCACTGATAGAATCCATTGTTGATGCTGTTCCCAAAGCAGTTTAGACGCCATTAGCATCGACATTACGATCACAAGGGGGCGAATCCATTTCTGCCCTTTTGTCACCACTACTTTAGCGCCAAGCTGGGCGCCCATAAAGCCGCCGACCGCCATCACTAATCCCAGCTCCCAAATTGGCAAGCCTGCTAAAATAAAGAAGATCAAGGCTGCGATATTCGAAGTGAAGTTAAGTACCTTGGTGCGCGCAGTAGCATCGACTAACGAAAAATGGCCAATAGCAACAAAACAAACTGTGAAGATAGAACCTGTGCCCGGACCAAAGAAACCATCATAGAAACCAACACCGCCGCCAACACATAACGCAAACATCGCCTCAGAGATCTTCTGTTTACCCTCAGACGCTCTGGTTTGTGGTGCTAACAGGAAATAGAGAGAGATAGCGATAAGCAGCAACGGTATCACACTAGTCAGTAGGCTCGCATCAATGTGCTGGACTAACTCGGCGCCAATGGCAGAACCAATAAAGGTACAAAAGATCGCGAGTCGCATCTCTTTAATACTGACTATACCGTTACGCACGAAATACCAACTCGCAGAAAAGCTACCAAATGAGCTTTGGAGTTTATTGGTTGCCAGTGCCTGCGTTGGTGGTACTCCGGCCGCGAGCAATGCCGGTAGAGTCAGTAACCCACCGCCGCCAGCCATTGCATCAATAAAGCCTGCTGCCGTTGCAACAACAAACAAGATAGCCAATATTTCTAGAGTGATTTCCATATACCCAGCGCCTTAAATTCTCGTATAGCGACAAGTTACCACTCACGGCAGATGAGCAATAACGAAACACAAGATTGTAACCTATTCCAAATATTCATCATTTAGTTACCGCAGAATAACAGACATAAAAAAGCCCACTCCGAAGAGTGGGCTTTGAGCATTTATATCCGCTTAACAGCGATACACTTGGGTCAATTAAGCTTGAGAAGCTTTAACCTGAGCGTGTAGCTCTTGAACTGAAGTTACTGACGTCTTCGCGTCTGCAGTGTGCGCCATACAAGTCGCGAATGCAGCATTTAGCGTCGTCGTGTAGTTAACTTTCTCAGCCAATGCACCACGGCGAAGTACTTTAGAATCTTCAATCGCTTGACGACCAGCAGCTGTGTTCACGATGTACGTGTACTCGTTATTCTTGATACGGTCAAGAATGTGAGGACGACCTTCGTGTACCTTGTTTACTAGACGTGGGTTGATGCCCGCTTCGCCAAGGATAACCGCTGTACCGTGTGTTGCGTCTAGCTGGTAACCAAGCTTAGATAGCTTAGATGCTAGGTCAACAACACGCTCTTTGTCGCCTTCGCGAACAGAGAGCAATGCACGACCGCCTTCAGGGTAGATGTGACCACAACCCAATTCAGCTTTAGAGTATGCTTCTGCGAATGTCGCGCCAACACCCATAACTTCACCAGTAGAACGCATTTCTGGGCCTAACAGTGGGTCAACACCAGGGAACTTGTTGAATGGAAGTACAACTTCTTTCACTGAGTAGTAAGGTGGGATGATTTCTTTCGTAAAGCCTTGAGACTCTAGAGATTGACCAGCCATTACACGAGCGGCAATCTTAGCGATTGGCGCACCCGTTGCTTTAGATACGAATGGAACCGTACGTGCTGCACGAGGGTTAACCTCAATTAGGTACACTTCATTGTTCTTAACAGCAAACTGCGTGTTCATCAGACCACGAACACCCAACTCAAACGCTAGCTTTTCAACTTGCTCGCGCATTACGTCTTGGATTTCTTGGCTTAGCGTGTATGCAGGAAGAGAACATGCTGAGTCACCTGAGTGAACACCCGCTTGCTCGATGTGCTCCATGATACCGCCGATTACAACGCGCTCACCGTCACAAATCGCATCAACGTCTACTTCAACAGCGTCATCTAGGAAGCTATCAAGTAGTACTGGAGATTCGTTTGATACGCTAACTGCTTCGTTGAAGTAGCGACGTAAATCTTGCTCGTCGTATACGATTTCCATCGCACGACCACCAAGTACGTAAGAAGGACGAACAACAAGTGGGAAGCCGATTTCACGAGATTTCTCTACCGCTTGCTCCATTGTTGTTACTGTTGCGTTTTCTGGCTGAAGTAGGCCTAGGCGGTCTACAGCAACTTGGAAACGCTCACGGTCTTCTGCACGGTCGATTGCGTCAGGGCTAGTACCGATGATTGGTACGCCAGCCGCTTCAAGAGCACGTGCCAGTTTAAGTGGCGTTTGACCACCGTACTGAACGATAACGCCTTTTGGCTTCTCAACACGAGCTATTGCTAGCACGTCTTCTAGAGTTACCGGTTCGAAGTACAGACGGTCAGACGTATCGTAGTCTGTAGAAACTGTCTCAGGGTTACAGTTAACCATGATAGTTTCGTAGCCATCTTCACGTAGCGCTAGTGATGCATGTACACAACAGTAGTCAAATTCAATACCTTGGCCAATACGGTTTGGACCGCCACCTAGAATCATGATTTTTTCTTTGTCTGTTGGGTTTGCTTCACACTCGTCATCGTAAGATGAGTACATGTAAGCCGTATCTGAAGAGAACTCAGCTGCACACGTATCTACACGCTTGTATACCGGGTGGATATCGTACTGGTCACGTAGACGACGGATTTCGCTTTCCGCTACACCTAGAATCTTAGATAGGCGCGCATCAGCAAAACCTTTACGCTTAAGCTTGTTTAGCTCGTCTTTATTTAGACCAGCAAAGCCTTTCGCTTTAAGTTCTTGCTCTAGCTTAACGATATCTTCGATTTGAACTAGGAACCAACGGTCGATTTGCGTCAGGTTGAATACACCGTCTACCGACATACCAGCACGGAATGCGTCAGCGATGTACCAAATACGCTCTGCGCCAGCTTCTTTAAGTTCGTGACGGATAGTCGTTAGAGCATCTGGTGCGTCTAGGTCTACCATTTCGTCAAAACCAGTCGCGCCAACTTCTAGGCCGCGGAGTGCCTTTTGTAGAGATTCTTGTTGGTTACGGCCGATAGCCATAACTTCACCAACAGACTTCATTTGTGTCGTTAGACGGTCGTTAGCACCTGCAAATTTCTCGAAGTTGAAACGAGGAATCTTAGTTACTACGTAGTCGATTGTTGGTTCGAATGATGCTGGCGTTGCGCCACCAGTGATGTCATTCATTAGCTCGTCTAGCGTGAAACCAACAGCCAGTTTCGCTGCAATCTTAGCGATTGGGAAACCTGTTGCTTTAGAAGCTAGTGCTGAAGAGCGAGATACACGTGGGTTCATCTCGATGATAACCATACGGCCATCTTTCGGGTTGATACCAAACTGTACGTTTGAACCACCTGTTTCAACACCAATCTCACGCAGTACTGCTAGAGATGCGTTACGCATTAGTTGGTATTCTTTGTCTGTCAGCGTTTGTGCTGGAGCCACTGTGATTGAGTCACCCGTGTGAATACCCATTGGGTCGAAGTTTTCAATCGCACATACGATGATGCAGTTATCGTTTTTGTCACGAACCACTTCCATCTCGTACTCTTTCCAACCGATAAGTGATTCATCGATAAGAAGTTCGTTTGTTGGAGATAAGTCCAAACCACGACGACAGATTTCTTCAAATTCTTCTTTGTTGTAAGCGATACCGCCACCAGTACCACCCATCGTAAACGATGGACGAATGATACAAGGGAAGCCAACCATGTCTAAAACTTTATAAGCTTCTTCCATCGTTTTCGCTGTATCAGCAGTTGGACACTCAAGGCCAATAGCTTTCATTGCTTTATCGAAGCGTGAACGGTCTTCTGCTTTATCGATAGCGTCAGCCGTTGCACCAATCATTTCAACACCGAACTCTTCAAGAACACCGTGCTTTTCTAGGTCTAGAGCACAGTTCAATGCAGTTTGGCCACCCATTGTAGGTAGAACTGCATCAGGCTTCTCTTTAGCGATGATATTACGCACAACTTCCCATTGGATAGGCTCAATGTAAGTTGCATCAGCCATGTCAGGGTCAGTCATGATTGTCGCTGGGTTCGAGTTTACAAGAATAACTCGGTAACCTTCTTCGCGAAGTGCTTTACAAGCTTGAGCACCAGAGTAATCAAACTCACATGCTTGACCGATAACAATCGGGCCAGCACCTAGAATTAGAACACTTTTAATGTCAGTACGTTTTGGCATTATCTACTACTCCGGATTACGCTGTGTGCTGTTTAATTAATTCAATGAAGTGGTCGAATAGCGGTGCCGCATCTTCTGGACCTGGGCTTGCTTCAGGGTGACCTTGGAAGCTGAATGCTGGTTTGTCTGTACGGTGAATACCCTGTAGAGAACCATCAAATAGTGATTTGTGAGTTGCACGCAGTGTCTCTGGAAGGGTTTCTTCGTCAGCAGCAAAGCCGTGGTTTTGCGAAGTAATCATCACAACATCACGATCTAAATCTTTAACCGGGTGGTTTGCACCGTGGTGACCAAACTTCATCTTCACTGTCTTAGCGCCTGACGCAAGAGCAAGAATCTGGTGACCTAGACAGATACCGAAGATTGGCAAGCCTTTTTCTAGGAACACTTTTGTCGCTTCAATTGCGTAAGTACATGGTTCTGGGTCACCAGGGCCATTTGAAAGGAAAACACCGTCTGGGTTCAGAGCTAGTACTTCTTCAGCAGAAGTTTCAGCTGGAACAACCGTTAGGCGGCAACCGCGGTCAACAAGCATTCGTAGGATGTTTCGTTTTGCACCGAAGTCATAAGCAACAACGTGGTATGGCAATTCAGAGTCTGCTTTCGCTTCAGGAAGTCCACCCGTAAGCGTCCACGAACCTTGTTTCCATTGGTACGCTTCTTTTGTTGTAACTTCTTTCGCAAGGTCCATACCTTTCAGGCCAGGGAATTCTTTTGCTTTAGCTAGAGCCAAAGCTTCGTCTAAATTGTTGCCAGCTACGATACAACCGTTCTGAGCACCTTTTTCACGAAGAATACGTGTCAGCTTACGAGTATCGATATCAGCGATACCAACAACGTTTTGCGACTTAAGGTAATCAGAAAGGGATTGTTCATTACGGAAGTTAGAAGCGATTAGAGGGAGATCGCGAATCACAAGGCCTTGAGCGTGGATTGAAGAAGATTCTTCGTCTTCGGAATTGGTTCCGGTATTGCCAATGTGAGGGTAAGTAAGAGTAACGATTTGTTGAGAATAGGAAGGATCAGTGAGGATTTCTTGGTACCCCGTCATCGAGGTATTAAAAACGACTTCACCAACTGCAGAACCTACAGCGCCAATGGCTTCACCGTGAAATACTGTCCCATCTTCTAGGACGAGTAGTGCTGACTTCTTCAAGACAACCTCCAGAAATAAAAATGCATTAAAATTGATTTAATTTGCAAATCTACCTTCCTGCAACACCAGAAACTGCGTGTTTATGGAAATTAGACAAATTGGCGGTATTTTAGTGATGTGCGTGATACGTGTCAACATTTAACGTAAAAGAAATTAAACATTTGTAAGGACTAATCCAATTTACACCATCAAAGCTTCAAAAGTTCAACTTTCATGCTCATTTAAACCGAATATTATGATTTTCTAATTTTCACCCCTCATTTTAGCTAAGCATAGAGTAATAAAAATATCAGCAACAAAACGCAAACGATAAATACAAAGAGAAAACATGATAATTTAAAGATCTAAAACAGAAAACATACCAAAGGCAATATAAATAACACTTAAACTAAGGGAAAATGACGATAATAAGAAAGTAAAAGGAGGATAGTAGAAGAAGGATCACTGTAAAAAAGGGACTAAATAAAGAAAGCGCCGGCAGTTGCCAGCGCATAAATATCTATTTACAGATCGTTCAAACCAAGGACGTCAGTCATGGTATAAAAGCCAGCAGGTTTGTCATTTAACCAAACTGCTGCCTTGATTGCACCATTAGCAAAGGTCATTCGATCTGTGGCTTTATGAGTAATTTCGACTCGCTCACCGATATCAGCAAACATAGCGGTATGCTCGCCAATAATGTCGCCAGCTCGAATTGTCGCAAAACCAATCTCATCTTTTGTACGCTCGCCAGTAATGCCTTCACGTGACCACACGGCTACATCGTTTAGCTCATTGCCCATCGCACCAGCAATCGCTTCGCCCATGCCAATCGCAGTACCAGAAGGTGCATCAACTTTATGACGGTGGTGAGCCTCAACGATCTCGACATCACAATAATCGCCCATCACTTTAGCGGCCTTCTCTAGCAGCTTAAATACCAGGTTCACACCGACACTGTAGTTAGGTGCCATTACGATAGGCATCTCTCTTGAAGCTGCATCAATCACCTGCTTCTCTTCTTCAGAGAAACCCGTCGTACCGATGATCAGCTTTTTACCATGACGTTTACAAAGTTCAATATTCGCTAATGTGCTAACAGGTGCAGTAAAATCGACAATCACATCAAACTCTTCGATCGCTTTAGACAAGTCATCCACTAGAGCAACATCAAAACGACCTTCACCGCATAACTCGCCAACATCAACTCCGACCAAAGATGACTCTGGACGCTCTGAACCAGCACCAACACTTGCTTCTGAATTATGATGAGCGGCTTTCACCAAGTTGCGACCCATACGGCCCGCTGCTCCTGCAATTGCAATTCTTACCACTGCGAATATCTCCATTGTTTTGGTTACCGTTACCACTTATCTCTTGCAGCAACGTTCAATCGATTAATCTCTTTAAACTAACAACAATCTCAAACTCAGGCTAGCAATTACGAAAACTCTTTTATTACTCGCTCTAAAATTGGCACATTCGCTTCAGGGAATGCGTATTGGCTCAATGATTCAAGATCGACCCATTCACCTTGTTGCCCTTCTTTACCATAAGGCTGTTGCTCGAAATCAGTCACAAGGATGAAATCAAACTTAAGCGACTTGTCACTGTAATCAAACTCAAGATGTTCAAACAGAGACTGTTCAGTCACATTGATACCGATTTCTTCATCAAGTTCACGAGTCATCGCCTGTTCAATGGTTTCGCCTACTTCTACTTTACCACCAGGAAATTCCCAGAAACCGCCTTTATGCTTGTCGTCTGGGCGCTTAGTAATAAATACCTGTGACTTATCTTGGTTAAAGATAATTCCAGCTACAATGTGGATTCTTTTCATTGATGGTGTTCCTTTTGTGCCCTTACCGTCATTCCCTACAATGAGGAACGAATTAGATAGGGAATCTGTTCTTTTGTTAGTTCCAAAGGTCCACGACTCGCTCGTCCCTCACTCTCGAGGATGACGCCATCGAAACCTTATTATTTTCATATACAAAAAGAGCCGCCTAAGCGACTCTTTTTATCAGTAAGTTTGTGTGAAGCTAAGCTGTGACGTGTTGAGTGCGAGGAGGAGGCACGGAGCTTACGTTAGTAAGTGAGTACCTCCGACACTGCAATCATCCGTTACAGCAACGATTCACCAAGCTTAGTCAATTTTACCGTGACACTGTTTATATTTTTTGCCACTTCCGCATGGGCATGGTTCGTTACGACCCACTTTACGCTCATCACGTACTACCGTTTGTGGAGATGCAGCTTCAGCTTCATTATCGCCTAGCTGGTTTTCAGCTGTTGCATGTTGTGCTTTTGCACGACGCGCCGCTTCTTCAGCTTGGGCTTGACGTTGCGCTTCCATCTTTTCAACTTCTTCTTGTTGCTGAACGCGAACTTTAGAAAGAATGGTAACAACGTCTGTTTTTAGTACATCTAGTAGGCCTTCAAACAGTTCAAACGACTCACGCTTGTACTCTTGTTTCGGGTTCTTCTGAGCATAACCACGAAGGTGGATACCTTGACGAAGGTGATCCATCGCAGCCAAGTGCTCTTTCCAAAGACCATCTAGCGTTTGTAGCATCACAGACTTCTCGAAGTTACGCAGTACTTGAGCACCAACCACTTCTTCTTTCTGTTTGTACGAATCAACCGCCATACCTAGGATTCGTTCACGCAATGCTTCTTCGTAAAGCTTGTCGTCTTCGTCTAACCAACCTTGAATATCAAAGTCTAGATCAAAGTCATTCTTCAGACGATCTTGCAGACCAGCGATATCCCACATATCTTCAAGAGATTGAGGAGCAATGTACTCATCGATAACCGAAGTAAACACGTCTTCACGGTTGTGTTCGATCATTTCGCTGATGTCGTCAGAACTCATCAGTTCGTCACGAAGCTCATAAACCACTTTACGTTGGTCATTGGCTACATCATCGTACTCAAGAAGCTGCTTACGAATATCGAAGTTACGACCTTCAACTTTACGTTGTGCTTTTTCAATTGAGCGAGAAAGCATCTTAGATTCGATCGCTTCGCCTTCGTCCATACCACTTTGGATAAGACCAGCCATACGATCCGATGTAAAGATACGTAACAGAGAATCTTCCATTGATAGGTAGAAACGAGAAGAACCCGCATCACCTTGACGACCAGAACGACCACGTAGCTGGTTATCGATACGGCGAGATTCATGACGCTCAGTACCAATAATGTGCAGACCACCTGACTCAAGTACTTTATCGTGGATGATTCTCCAATCAGCTTTGATCTTATCGATCTGCTCTTTGGTTGGATTCTCTAGCTTCTCAACTTGTGCCTGCCAGCTACCACCTAACACGATATCGGTACCACGACCAGCCATGTTAGTTGCGATAGTTACCGCACTCGGCATACCAGCTTGTGCAACGATCTCTGCTTCCATTTCGTGGAATTTAGCATTTAGAACGCTGTGCTTAATTTTTGCTTTTTTCAGTGCGTTAGACAGTAGTTCAGACTTCTCGATAGAAACCGTACCAACCAATGATGGTTGACCAGCTGCTACACGGTCTTTGATGTCTTCAATGATCGCATTGAACTTGTCTTCTTCAGTACGATAAACCACATCAGGCATATCGTTACGAACCATTGGCTTGTTGGTTGGGATAACCACAGTTTCTAGGCCGTAGATAGACTGGAATTCGAAAGCTTCAGTATCGGCAGTACCTGTCATACCTGACAGTTTTTCGTATAGACGGAAGAAGTTCTGGAATGTAATCGATGCTAGAGTCTGGTTTTCATTCTGAATCTTCACACCTTCTTTAGCTTCAACAGCTTGGTGTAAACCTTCAGACCAACGACGACCTGGCATAGTACGACCAGTATGTTCATCAACGATAACCACTTCGCCTTCTTCAGTAACGATGTAGTCGACGTCTTTCTCAAACAATACGTGTGCACGAAGCGCTGCATTAACATGGTGCAATAGGCTGATGTTTGTTGGAGAGTAAAGCGTATCGCCCTCTTCCATCAGGCCGTTTTTCACCATTAGCTCTTCTACAAATTCTTGACCGTTTTCAGTCAGGTGAACCTGCTTCGATTTCTCGTCCATGGTGTAGTGACCTTCACCACGGTACTCTTCAGAATCTTCTTTATCTTGGCGCTCAAGGTTCGGAATTAACGTGTTAATACGCGTGTAAAGGTCTGAGCTATCTTCAGCAGGGCCAGAGATAATAAGTGGAGTACGAGCTTCATCAATTAAGATTGAGTCAACTTCATCGACAACAGCAAAGAAGCGTTCGCGTTGAACACGATCTTCAGCACGGAAAGCCATGTTGTCACGTAGGTAATCGAAACCAAACTCGTTGTTTGTTCCGTATAGGATGTCAGCTTGGTACGCTTCTTTTTTCTCTGGCGGAGCCATGTTTGGCACGTTCACGCCAACGGTCATACCAAGGAATTCAAATAATGGGCGGTTTGTTTCCGCATCACGTTTCGCTAGGTAGTCGTTCACCGTTACTACGTGAACACCTTTGCTAGGTAGGGCGTTAAGATAAGCTGGTAAGGTTGCTGTAAGAGTCTTACCTTCACCAGTACGCATTTCTGCAATTTGGCCAGCATTTAGAACCATGCCACCAATCATTTGCACGTCAAAGTGACGCATGCCGTAAACACGCTTAGACGCTTCACGTACCGTAGCAAATGCTTCCGGTAGAAGTTGGTCTAGCGATTCACCTTTATCTAAGCGCTCACGAAACTCAACCGTTTTTGCTTTTAGCTCTTCGTCTGAAAGTGCTTCAAACGTTGGTTCGTAGTTATTAATTTCTTTTACAATTTTTCTAAGGCGGCGCAGTGTTCTGTCATTGCGACTGCCAATTACCTTTGTCAGCAGCTTAGTAATCATGTGCTTGGAATCTCTTCGTTCTCAGATCGTCCGCGATCTATTTTAAATGCCGTCAGTCTCTACTAGCTATGAACTAGTCTTCAGTTACTAACCAAGGATACTGAGATAAATCTAGTATCTTTGATATTGTACTTGAGAGTAGAGTTTTCAAGGCTTGAGTTAAAATTAATGCCCTTTAGTGTAAGTAATTTTCACACCAACGACCATTAATAACCCCATTTGTTTGATGTGCTTGGAACTTTTCTTTCTAATTGCTGACGGATTAGCCAGACTGTAGCTCATTGGTAGACAACTTTCGGATGTTGACGACACTGTATCTGGAAAATAGATACAAAAAAACCAGGTCAATGACCTGGTTTTCGAAATCTTATATTGTTGTAAACAACAATTACGCTAGAACCATTCCTGGCTCAGCAAATGCAACAGGAGAGCCTACTTCCTCTTCGAATGTTGCCCATTCCCAAGCTTCTGCGTCAGCAAGTACTGCACGTAGTAGTTGGTTGTTTAGGCCGTGACCTGATTTGTATGCACGGAACTCACCAATAATAGCGTGTCCACACATATACAAGTCACCAATCGCATCGAGTACTTTGTGAGTTACGAACTCATTGTCAAAACGTAGACCTTCTTCATTAAGAATTCGGTATTCGTCTAGAACGATAGCATTATCGAAGCTACCGCCAAGTACTAGGTTTTGAGATTGTAGATACTCAATATCACGCATGAAACCGAAAGTACGAGCGCGAGAGATCTCTTTCACAAAGCCTTGTGAAGAGAAATCAAACAACAAACGTTGCTCATCAGATTCAATTGCTGGGTGGTTAAAGTCGATCTCAAAGTCCATGCGGAAGCCGTTAAATGGAACAAATTCTGCCCACTTATCGCCATCTTCAAAACGGATAGGCTTTTTGATACGAATAAAACGCTTCGCTGCATTCAGTGTTTCTACACCTGCTTGCTGTAGCAAGTATACGAATGGGCTTGCGCTACCATCCATAATTGGGATCTCAGGAGCATCTACTTCAACAATAATGTTGTCGATGCCCATACCCGCTAGAGCTGCGTTAAGGTGTTCCACTGTAGAGATACGTACGCCTTCGTCATTAACAAGAGCTGTACATAGCATAGTGTCACGAACTGACGCTGGATCAGCTGGAAAATCTACAGGTGGATTTACATCTGTACGACGATAAACAATGCCTGTATTTGCAGCTGCCGGGCGAAGAGTAAGTGTGACTTTACGACCAGAGTGGAGACCCACACCAGTTGTTTTCACAATTTCTTTCAGAGTACGTTGTCTGATCATCTGCTTGCCTCGTTATCAGTGCTACAAATCACGGTCAGTATTTACCGACCGCGAATTTTACCATTAATTCGACGATAGTCAAATTTTGGGTATTTGTTAATCAGCCTGACGTCGTAAGAATGCTGGAATATCTAAGTATCCACTCTCTTTCTCAGCTTTAGGTGCTGCACTTTGGCTAGCGCCTGTACCTGAAGAAACAGGAGACGTTGTTGGCTGCGGCTTAACTTGAGGTTTAACCTCAGTTTTTTCCTGCAATGGCTGTGCCACTTTCTCTTCCACTTTTGGTGCAGTTTGAGCCGCTACCTGTGGTTGAGGAGTTGTTGCAACCTTAGCTTTACCACCAGCAACTAATGTAATGTCTGGTTTTTTCTCTGTACCGATACCTGTTGCAACAACAGTTACACGGATTTCATCCGTCATATCAGGGTCTAGAGAAGTACCAATCACAACTGTTGCGTTATCAGATGCGAATGCCTTAACTGTATTACCTACTGTTTCGAACTCATCTAGACGCATATCTAGGCCTGCTGTGATGTTCACAAGAACGCCACGCGCGCCAGCTAGGTCGATGTCTTCTAGTAGTGGGCTAGAAATTGCCGTTTCAGCAGCTTCTTCAGCACGGTCTTCACCTTTTGCGATACCGCTACCCATCATTGCATGACCCATCTCAGACATCACGGTGCGAACATCCGCGAAATCGACGTTAATCATACCAGGGCGAGTAATTAGCTCTGCGATACCTTGTACAGCATTTTTAAGTACATCATTTGCACTTGCGAAAGCTTCTAGCAGAGTTACGCCGCGGCCAAGTACTTTAAGTAGCTTCTCATTTGGAATCGTAATTAAAGAATCCACATGTTTAGAAAGCTCTTCAATACCTTGCTCAGCAAACGCTAAACGCTTTTTGCCTTCAAAGCTAAATGGCTTAGTTACCACAGCAACCGTTAGCACACCCAACTCTTTCGCAACTTCAGCAATAACTGGAGCAGCACCTGTACCAGTACCACCGCCCATACCAGCTGCGATAAATACCATATCGGCGCCAGTTAGAACTTCTTTAATTCTTTCTCGATCTTCGAGAGCTGCATCACGGCCTACTTGTGGGTTTGCACCAGCGCCCAAGCCTTTAGTGATATCACCACCAATTTGGATCACGCTGCTCACGCTTGTTTTACGAAGTGCTTGTGCGTCAGTGTTAACACTGATGAACTCTACACCTTCGATTGACTCACGCACCATGTGCTCAACAGCGTTACCGCCACCGCCACCAACTCCAACGACTTTAATTACCGCATCGTCAGACATTTCCATCATCGGTTCAAACATGTGTTATCTCCGTTTTTTCCTGCAACTCAGGTTAAAACTCTTTTTGTATCCAATTACGCAATTTACCAAATAAACCAGACATAGAAGGTGCTGAACGCTTAGGTTCGCTATAATCACCTTCATCACTGATCTGACAATCTCTTGCGTAATGAAGTAAACCAACCGCCGTAGAATGATACGGCTCTTTAACATAGTCAGTTAAGCCACTAACTTCTAACGGCTTACCAACTCGAACTTGATTGCGGAAAACACGTTCCGCACACTCTACCAACCCGTCAATTTGTGCCGCTCCACCAGTGAGAACGACGCCAGCTGCAAGGTGGTGTTTAATACCCTCATCGCGTAGCTGTAATTGAACCGTATCAATAGTTTGGTTAACGAGACCCATAAGTTCAGTGTAACGTGGTTCGATCACTTCCGACAAAGTTTGTCGTTGCAAACTTCTCGATGGGCGACCACCAACACTTGGGACGTTAACAGAGTCATCCTTGCTTACGAGTTCACTCAGAGCGCAACCATGGTTTACTTTTATCTCTTCAGCATCGCTCACTGGCGTGCCGAAAGCGAAGGCAATATCACTGGTTACTGCATTTCCTGCGTAGGAAAAGACTTCTGTGTGTCGAAGTGCGCCGCCAGTCCAAATGGAAATATCCATCGTACCCGCACCGATATCGACCACACACACTCCAAGCTCTCTCTCGTCTTCAGTAATTACCGCATTGCTTGAGGCAAGTCCTGAAAACACGATTTGTTCTACTGTGAGACCACATCGTTCAACAGCTTTAATAATGTTTCTCGCCATGTCGCTATGGCAAGAAATTAGGTGAACACTGACTTCCATTCGAACACCGGATAAGCCAAGTGGGTTCTTAATCCCTTCTTGATAATCAATGGTAAATTCTTGTGGGATCACGTGCAGAATTCTCTGCTCATCACCTATTTTAATTGATTTCGCGGTATGGATCGCTCGATCCATATCGTCTTGAGACACCTCTTCATCAGAGATAGTGCCCATGCCTTTTTCAATTCGGCTTGCGATATGTTTACCCGATAGCGAGATAAATACATTGCTGATTTGGCATTCCGCCATCAACTCTGCTTGATCAATAGCTCGCTGAACCGACTTCACTACCGACTCTAGGTCGTTTACACCACCTTTATCCATACCTCTGGATGGGCTTTGCCCAGAGCCAATGATATTGATTTGACCATCAGGCAATATTTCACCAACCAGAGCTGATATGGTCGCAGTGCCTATATCAAGACCAACGATTATGTTGTCATCTGCGGTCTTAGTCATCTGTGCTCTCTTCTAACTCTTGCTCTGGAAACCAGCCTACAGCGGCTCCCGTATCATACCTGAGGTCGATGTAGCTCACTTGATTCGCTTTACTACCAAGTTCGTTGTAAAGCGAAATAAAGCGTTCAACACGCTCATCTAAAGAATCTTTACCTAGTTCTAAACGGATACCGTTATCTAGGATTATTTGCCAAGCGCGACGCTCATTGAGAACGAGCGAGGTAACGGTTAACCCTAGACTGTTAATCAAAGGGGTTATCTGTCGCCACTTTTCTATCACTTCTTGGCTGGTGCCGTCTGGGCCGTAAAGCTTAACTCTATCACCCTTCAACAGGCCGATATCACCATTAAACACCTGACCATCGTCATTCAGCAGCATGTTGCCGTTCCAGATTGCTGCTGCATGGTACTCAGTCAAAAATACTTTTATTGTGTCTGGCCACTGCTTACGAATGGAGACCACTGAAACCCAAGGTAACGCTTCTAAACTGTCTTGCAACACACCAATGTCTTGCGACATGAATGTTCCGATATGCTCTAGCTCGCTAAACGCATGTTGAACATCACCAGCGGTTACGTAAGTTAAGTCGCCTTGAAGTACTATTTTGGAGAGAGGCAATCGCTGATCGTCCCACATCCAAGTCAGTGTGGTATAGAAAAGAAACCCAATGAAAAGCAATACCATGACAAAAAAAGACCCACCTAAGGCGTGTTTCTTGAGCGACGGTAAACTGAATAGGTGGCGGTTTTCGCTAAAAGTACTTTCTACCAAAGCCCGCATTCCCTGTCGTTGGTTCGCAATTCTATTCCCTATCTTCGTAATAGAGGTAAAAGCACTTACTTTAACCTATGAATTATACTGAGCAAAATCAAACTATCAAACGTTGATAATAAGATTTTTGGTCAATTTTAGGTCAATCGCAAGAAGTGAGCGATTGACCACAGTCTGTAGACAGTATTCTGTTACGCGTTCTGCATTTTATTAATGTCTAACTGTAACGATTCCAACTGCTTCGCCACTCGACCAACATCGCCTGCCCCCTGCGTTAAAACAAGGTCACCGCCTTGAATTACATTGGCTAAAGCCGACGGCAGCGCGTTGATATCGGCAACAAAGATTGGATCTATCTTACCACGCCCGCGAATAGTTCGACTTAATGAACGTCCGTCTGCCCCTGCAATAGGTTTCTCACCTGCAGAATAAACATCTAACAGAATTAGGACATCAACCTGTTCAAGAACGTTCGCGAAATCATCATACAGATCGCGAGTACGGCTATAACGGTGTGGTTGGAAGATCATCACAAGACGTTTATCAGTCCAGCCACTTCGTGCAGCTTGAATCGTCACATCAACTTCGGTTGGGTGATGACCGTAATCATCAACCAACATAGCAACGCCTTTACCTGTTTCGTACTCACCTAGGTGATCGAAACGGCGACCAGTGCCTTCGGTTCCCGCCATCGCTTTTAGAATCGCTTCATCGCTGATGTCATCTTCTGTTGCAACAGCGATCGCCGCTGACGCATTCAGTGCATTGTGACGACCCGGAATATTTAATGTGATATCAAGGTTAGCTTTACCTTCACGTACCACCGTGAACTTACCTTGTTGACCTTCTTGTACGTAGTTCTCAATACGAATATCCGCATCTTCTGAGAAACCGTAAGTAATCACTTGGCGACTTACCTGAGGGATAAGCTCACGTACTACAGGATCATCAACACACATCACAGCCTGACCGTAGAATGGCAGGTTGTGTAAGAAGTCAATAAACGTCTGCTTTAGCGTTTCAAAATCGCCACCGTAGGTATCCATATGATCCGCTTCGATGTTAGTTACGATACTAACCATTGGTTGCAGATGTAAGAATGACGCATCACTCTCATCGGCTTCAGCGATAAGAATACGGCTTGAACCTAAACGTGCGTTAGTGCCTGCACTTTTCACCAAACCACCGTTTACGAAGGTTGGATCTAGGCCTGCTTCCGAGTAAATCTGTGTCACTAGCGCAGTCGTGGTTGTCTTACCGTGCGTACCTGCCACAGCAATGCCGTGACGAAAACGCATCAGCTCAGCCAGCATTTCTGCACGACGAACGATAGGTGTACGCGCTTCACGAGCAGCAATAATTTCTGGATTTTTTTCGTTGATAGCGGTTGAAACCACCACCACACTTGCGTCGGCAACGTTACTTGCTTGGTGACCGATATAAACGGTCGCGCCCTTGCTAACTAAACGATCAGTCACTGGGTTTTGAGCAATATCAGAACCCGTGATCTGGTAGCCTTCATTTAGCAAGACTTCAGCAATCCCGCTCATTCCAGCACCACCAATACCAATGAAGTGGATAGATTTAACACGGCGCATCTCTGGCACCATTGCACGGATTTGCGCTAAGTCTTGGGTATGTTCAATCGTCATCAATTCAATCTCATTATTTTGCTAAAGCTTTAATTGCTTCAGCGACGGTCACATCAGCATCAAGCTTGGCTGCTTGACGAGCTTTTGTTGCCATCATTTTTAATTCATTTCTATCAAGCTGAGCGATAGTGTTCGCTAACTTATCAGCCGTCAATTGAGGCTGTTCAATCATTAACGCTGCTCCACATTCAACTAAGTGGTCGGCATTCAACGCTTGTTGCCTATCTTTATGCATAAACGGAACGAAGATAGAACCAACACCTGCTGCAGATACTTCTGATACGGTTAATGCCCCTGACCGACACACTAATAGATCTGCCCACTCATAAGCTTGCGCCACATCATCAATAAATTCAGTCACTTGTACATTATCTACAGAATGTGATTTGTATTGTTCAATCACTTGCTGTTGATTGTTTTTACCGGCTTGGTGCATCACAGTAAAACCAGCGCCTAACTGAGCCAATGTCAAAGGCAGTGTATCATTTAGGATTTTAGCGCCTTGGCTACCACCCATAACCAAAATGCGGATGTCACCATCACGCTCAGCCATGCGTTGATCGGGTTCAGTTAAGGCAACAACATCTTCGCGTACTGGGTTACCCACGACTTCTGCAGTAGGAAACGCACCCGGAAAAGCTTGGAAAACCTTTTTAGCAATCTTAGACAGCCATTGGTTGGTTAAACCTGCCACTGCATTTTGTTCATGCAGAACTACTGGAATACCAGACAACCAAGCCGCGATACCACCGGGACCACTCACGTAACCACCCATGCCGAGCACCACATCAGGCTGCCATGCTTTAATGTGTTGTCTTGCTTGAAGTATGGCATTAATAATCTGGAACGGCGCTTTAATTAGCTTGCTAATGCCTTGACCACGAAGGCCTTTCACCTTGATAAAGTCGATCTCAATACCATGCTTTGGCACCAAATCCGCTTCCATTCTGTCTGCAGTTCCTAACCAGCGAATTTCCCAGCCTTGTTGCTGAAGCTTTTTAGCCACGGCTAAGCCAGGGAAAACGTGACCGCCAGTACCACCAGCCATCACTAAAAGTTTTTTGTTTTTTGTCATCACGTTAGATTCTTATTCTACTAATTCGTTTTGATTATCGGCTTGTTCTTTTTGTTGTATCCGGCACTCGTGATCGATACGCAGCAACATAGAAACCGCCACCGACATCACGATAAGACTTGAACCACCATAACTGATCAACGGTAAGGTTAGACCTTTGGTCGGGACGATACCTGAAGCAGCACCCACATTAACAAGCGTCTGAAAAGCAAACCAAATGCCGATGCCAAATGCCAGGTAGCCACTGAACACTTGGTCATTTTCAAAGGCCTTTTTACCAATAAGAATGGCTTTAAAAACCAAGCTAAAGATCAGCATCAACACCAAGGTTACGCCAACAAAACCCAATTCTTCTGCCAACACAGCAAATACAAAATCGGTGTGCGCTTCGGGTAGGTATTCGAGCTTTTGAATTGAGTTACCAAGCCCTTGCCCCATCCAATCACCACGGCCGAACGCCATCAATGACTGAGTTAACTGGTAACCACTACCGAAAGGGTCGTTCCAAGGTTCCCAGAATGAGGTAACACGTCGAACACGGTAAGGCTCTATAACAATCAAGCCGACGACTGCGGCAATACCCGCCACCATCAAGGCGATAAACTGTGAAAGCTTGGCACCAGCAATGAATAGCATGCCAAACAAAGTAACTAGCATTACGACTACGGTACCTAAATCGGGCTGGCCCAATAGCAACACGGCAAAGGCGCCAAACACCATGATGGGTTTGGCAAAACCACCGAAGAAGGTTTTTCTCACTTCGTCCTGTTTACGAACCAAGTAGCCCGCCATAAAGATAAACAGCGATAACTTGGCTACCTCAGCAGGTTGTAAGTTAAATAACCCTAATGGGATCCAACGCGATGCGCCGTTAACCGATTTACCGACGGCTAATACCACAATCAGCAAGAAAAAGGATAAGCCCAGTAGATACATACTGTATTGAAACCAGCGCTGCATAGGGATTTGCAATATGACGCTGGAGACACCTAATGCCAACACAAGGAAGATGGCATGACGGAACATAAAGTGAAACGGTTGATCGGTTAAACGAGCACTGATTGGGAACGAAGCCGACGTTACCATTACCAAACCCGTCAGCATCAGTCCAAGAGCAATCCATACCAATTGACGATCATAGAGCGCCTCTGGTGTGGCACGGTTAAGCCATTGCCAAATAGATTGATTGATCTCTTTCACTCTTTGCACTGAATGTTAGTCCTTCAACACGTTAGGCATACTCATGAGCAAGTTCAGTGAACGCATCACCTCTTGCCATGAAGTTATTAAATTGATCGAAGCTTGCGCACGCAGGAGAGAGCATCACCATATCTCCAGCCACCAACTGTGGTGAGATGGATTCGATTATCTGCTGCATGGTATCGAACTTTTGTGCAGATGGGTGTAGAGGCATGAATTGATCGGCATCTTCACCAAAACAACACAGTTGAACGCGTACTAGTTGCGACAACACAGGCTTAAGCTCACTGAAGTCGGCACCTTTACCAACCCCGCCAACCAGAAGATACAAAGTACCTCGGCACTCTAAGCCCGACAGAGCCGCTAATGTACTGGCTACGTTGGTCGCTTTTGAGTCGTTAACCCATTTAATTTCGTGTTTGTCAGCCACTACTTGGCAACGATGCGTTAAACCATTATAGGCTTTCAGGGCTTCAAGGCTTTTTCTGTAATCGATACCGACTTGTTTAAGCAGTGCTAGCGAGACTAACGCATTTGCCACATTGTGACGTCCAACCAATGTTAAATCTTGGGTAGAAAGTACAGGTCTACCGTTGTCCATTAGCCATTCGGTACCATCAACTGTCGCGACACCAAACTCTTGGTCGTCGAGCCCGAATGTTACTAATGACATGCTGTGGTCTGGATACGTCTCTTTATCGTCGCGGTTTACAATCGCATATTGAGCATTGTTAAAGATTCTTAGCTTGGCATCGCGGTAGTCGGCCATGCCTTGATAACGATCCATATGATCTTCAGACAGGTTCAGAAATGCTGCTGCTGCTAAGTTTAGGCTTGATGTTGTCTCTAACTGAAAACTTGAAAGCTCAAGAACATATAAATCAGCATTAAGCTCTAAAAGTTCTAAGGCAGGGATACCAATATTGCCACCCACACCGACATTCAAACCCGCAGCCTTTGCAAGTACACCAGTAAGGTCGGTCACGGTGCTCTTGCCATTAGAACCTGTTATTGCCACGACGGGTTTGTCTACCGCCCAGCCAAACAGTTCAATATCGCCAACAACCGGAGTTCCCGCTTGAATAACATCTTGTATTTCAGGGGTCGCTAAGGCGATACCTGGGTTAGCGACCACTAAATCAGCCTCAGCTAACCATTGGCTATTCCAGCTTCCAGAATGCAGTTCTACCGATTCAGGCAAAGACTCTCTGCCCGGTGGTAGTTCTCGCGTATCAATGACCTTCACATGAGTGTGAGGCTGATATTTTACGAGATGTTTAACGACAGAGAGCCCGGTAATACCGAGCCCCACAACCACTACATTTTGAATATTTTGCCAACGTTCCATTTAAACAAGATGCTCTTAATAGTTTTAAAGAGCCTCTATGACAGAGGCTCACATAGGATTAACGAACTTTCAGTGTCGCTAGGCCAACCAGTACTAATACCATTGAGATGATCCAGAAGCGCACGATTACGCGCGGCTCAGGCCAACCTTTAAGTTCATAGTGGTGATGAATCGGTGCCATGCGGAAAATACGCTGGCCACGCAATTTGTAAGAGCCTACCTGCAGGATTACTGACAGGGTCTCCATTACAAACACACCGCCCATGATAACCAGTACCAACTCTTGGCGAACCAACACAGCAATCACACCCAGAGCACCACCTAGTGCTAGAGAGCCAACATCGCCCATGAATACTTGTGCTGGGTAGGTGTTGAACCATAGGAAACCAAGTCCAGCACCAACTATGGCAGTACATACAACCACAAGCTCAGAAGTGTATGGGATGTATGGAATGTGTAGATATGCTGCGAAGTTAACGTTACCTGTCGCCCAAGCAATCACAGCAAAACCAGCAGCAACCATAACCGTTGGCATAATCGCCAAGCCATCTAGGCCGTCTGTTAGGTTCACCGCGTTACTGGTACCCACAATAACAAAATAAGTCAGTACGATGTACAATAAACCTAATTGTGGCATCACATCTTTAAAGAAAGGAACAACCAATTGGGTTGCCGCAGTATCGTGCCCGTGAGCATACAGCGCAAACGCCACAACCAGTGCAATAGCCGATTGCCAGAAGTATTTCCAACGCGCAATCAAGCCATCTGTGTTTTTACGAACCACTTTACGGTAGTCATCAACAAAGCCAACCGCACCGTAACCGCCAAGGACAACCAATACAGCCCAAACGTAAGGGTTAGAAAGATCAGCCCACATTAATACCGTAATAATGATGGCAGCTAGGATCATCACGCCACCCATGGTAGGTGTGCCACGTTTGCTAAAGTGAGATTCAGGGCCGTCGTTACGAACAACTTGGCCAATTTGTAGCATTTGCAGACGCTCGATTAAACGAGGTCCCATCCACAGCGACAGGCATAAAGCCGTCAAAATACTCGCGATTGCACGAAACGATAGGTATTCGAACAAACGGAAAAAAGAAAAGTGTGGCTGTAGTAGCTCTGCAAGCCAAATTATCATGAAAAGTTCTCCTTTAAAGCAGCGGCTATTTTACTCATTCCTGCACTATTAGCGCCTTTTACCAACAAGGTATGCGACGCGTTTTCTGGCAAGCTTAAGTGCTGCTCTATGTGCGCGAACATCGCTTGATGCGTTGCAAAGTGGGTACCATTACAGACCTCACTAATCACCTTGGTATCATCACCGTAAGTGAGTACATGCTCAAAAGCGAATGGGGCAGCATATTCACCGACTTGACGGTGAAGTGCAAGGCTTTCGTCGCCTAATTCAGCCATATTGCCTAAAATCAACCAACGTTGACCTTTGAAGCTCGACAGCAGTTTAGCTGCCGCTTTCATCGCAGGTACGCTGGCGTTGTAACTGTCATCTATCAGCTTGATATTCTGACTTAATTGTTGAACCTCAACTCGTCCTTTGACAGAGATAAGATTTGCTAAACCATTTTTCACTTCATCTAGCGTGGCGCCAAATTGGATGCTCAACGCCGCTGCTGCTAATGCATTCGCTACGTTATGTTGACCGATAATACCGAGCTCAACCGGCATAGCGCCTTGCGGAGTTTGCATCTCAAAGCAGGCTTCACCCTGCTCATTAATACCAATGTTCTTAGCAAAGTAATCTGCATTGCTGTCGCTTTCTGAAAATGTCAGTACCGTTTTATCGGCAAGTACTTCATTCCAAAAGTCACCACCGTTGCTATCTAAATTAACAATAGCAGCATCACCGGCAGCAAGCCCTTGAAAAATTTCACCTTTCGCTTTTTTAACACCATCAATTGAGCCAAAGCCCTCTAGATGCGCGGCTGCGACGTTATTAACTAAGGCCACCTGTGGTTTCACAAGTTGCGTAGTATAGGCGATTTCACCAATATGGTTCGCACCCAGTTCTATCACGGCATAGTCGTCATTTGGTTCACTGCGCAGTAAGGTTAGTGGTACTCCAATATCATTATTGAAGTTACCCGCCGTATACAGCACCTTGCCACGTTGTTGCAGAATGCTCGCCACCATCTCTTTGACGGTCGTTTTGCCACAGCTTCCTGTTATCGCCATGGTTGGCACGTCACATTGTTTGTGGATCCAAGCACTTAGCTGACCTAAAGCAAGTTTAGTGTCTTCAACAACAACTTGAGTAATATTTAGGTCAAGTTTTCGTTCGACTAACAACGCACTCGCATTTGCCTCAACCGCTTGATGACAAAAGTCATGCGCATCAAAGCGTTCTCCAACAAGAGCGACAAACAATGCGCCTTCTTCAACGGTGCGAGTGTCGGTAGAAACGGCATTAATTACGGCATTGTTTGAGTTACTAGACTCAATCAACTCACCGCTGACCGCAGAACAAATCTGTTCGAGTGATACATCAATCATTATGAAATACCTAAAAGTTGAAGCGCAGACTCTCGGTCTGAGTAATGTACCGTTTTGTCTTTCAATACTTGGTAATCCTCATGGCCTTTACCAGCCAAAAGAATAATGTCATTGCTGTCTGCCTGTTCAAGCGCGAACTTAACCGCTTGGTAGCGATCGTGTTCCACAAATGCAGATTCAGGTTTGCTTAAGCCTGACAGCATGTCTTGGACAATCAAGGCAGGAGCTTCGCTACGAGGGTTGTCATCTGAAATAATGATTTTATCGGCGAACTGCTCTGCGGTCGCTGCCATCATAGGGCGTTTACCAGTGTCACGGTCACCGCCGCAGCCAAAGATAGCCCACAGTTTTCCAGAACAATGAACACGCAATGCTGCTAATGCTTTTTCTAAAGCGTCTGGCGTATGCGCGTAATCGACAACCACTTTTGCTTTGCTCGGCACTTGGAACAGTTCCATGCGACCAATCACAGGTTGTAGCTGAGGCGCAGTGTCGACCAAGGTTTGCTTATCGATACCTAATGACAGCAAGGTCGTAAAGGCAACCAATACGTTTGATGCGTTGAACTGACCAATCAGTGGAACCGAAAGATCGCCTTGTCCCCAACTACCATCAAAAGAGAGCTTAATCCCAGTTTCTGCATAGGCAACGTCAGATGCCCATACCGACTGCTGGTAGCCCGTTAATGGAAGTAATGAAACAGCAATCGCACTCGATAAATCTGTCATCCAAGCTTTACCTACTTCGTCATCAACGTTTATGACAGCGTGATTGCATTTGTGCTCAGTAAACAGGCTCTTCTTAGCCAAAGCGTACTCTTCCATCGTGCCATGGTAATCAAGATGATCACGGCTCAAATTCGTGAATACACCTACTTCGAAGTCCAAGGCTTTAACTCGACCTTGCACCAAACCATGAGAAGATATTTCCATTGCTGTATAAACGGCGTTTTCTTCAGCCAACTCACTCAGTGTGCGTTGTATTTCGATGGCACTGCCGGTGGTATTCGCCGCCGTTTTAAGGTTACCTAGAAAACCGTTACCCGTGGTGCCCATTACTGCCGAACGTTGGCCGACTAAATCAAGCCACTGAGCAATCAATTGGGTGATGGTGGTTTTGCCATTGGTGCCGGTAACACCAATCAACTTAGTCGCTTGAGACGAGTAAACACGGCCGGCCAACTCAGATAACACCAAGTTAAGGTCTTTAATGTAAATGACCGGAACAGTACCCAACCACTCAATCAGACCATGGGGCTTTTCAGCATCGGCCTGTGCAATAACAGCATGAGCTCCCTGTGTGACCGCTCTGTCAATGAAACGACGGCCATCGACAGCATGTCCGACTACAGCAACAAAAATATCACCGTCCTTGATCGCACGGCTATCCAACTCCAACTGCTCAACAGCAATCGCATCTAGCTCAGAAGAACCGAAGTCTCCCCAAGGAGAAAGTAAAGATGACAGCGTGAGGCTATTACTCATATTGAATCCTGATTGGCTCTATTCTTGAAATTTGTTTTCATCAGCAGGGACATTAAGTATTTGCAGTGCACCCTTCATGATTTCAGAAAAAACGGGGGCTGCGACTGAACCGCCATAGTAAAGGTCACCTTGAGGCTCGTTAACCACAACAACCAGCGCCACTCTAGGGTCACTGACTGGGGCAAAGCCAGATGTAATAGCGATATATTCATCGCTGTACCCACCAGCTTCTGCTTTACGAGATGTACCTGTTTTTGCTGCTACTCGGTAACCAGGCACAGCAGCTCTCGTTGCCGTACCACCCTTTTGAGTTACCCCTTCTAGCATTTGCAGAACCAGCTCAGCGTTCTCACGCTTGATGATCTGCTTAGAGAAATCTTGGTCGTTACTTTTGATGATGTGAATTGGTTCATACATACCTTTGTTAGCTAACGTTGCGTAAGCATGAGCCAATTGAAGTGGCGTAACTGCTAATCCATAACCAAATGCCAAGGTAGCGATTTCAAACTTAGACCAGCGACGACGGTTCGGGAAAATACCCGCCGTTTCCCCCACCAGGTTCAACCCTGACATCTCACCTAAACCGACAGAGCTGTACATCCCAAGCAAGGCTTCAAGTGGCATATCAAGCGCTAACTTCGCTACACCGATATTACTCGATTTTTTGAGGATCAACGCTAAATCAGCTTTGCCGACTTTCGACGTATCACGTACGCGACTGCCACCAATCTGCATGATACCATTACCTGTATCAATGATGGTTTCCGCGTCTGCCGTCCCATTCTCCAGTGCCGCTAACACCACGAAAGGTTTTACTGTCGAACCAGGCTCCATGGCATCAGTGAGCACGCGGTTTCGCATCTTAAAGCTTTGTAAGTCAGAGCGGTTGTTCGGGTTGTAAGACGGTGCATTGACCATGGCTAACACTGCGCCCGTCTTGACATCGAGTAACACTGCAGAGCCCGAAGTCGCCTTATGATCGGCTACAGCTTGCTTGATCGCTCGATAAGCTATCGCTTGTAATCGTTGATCGATTGTGAGCTCGAGTGGCTTACCTTCTTCACGCTCTTCTAAAGCAATGTTTTCAACAACGCGTCCATAGCGGTCTTTACGAATCGTTCGCTTACCCGCCTCGCCCGTAAGCCATTTGTCGTAGCTGCGCTCAACACCTTCTAGGCCGTGCCCATCAATCCCGGTAACGCCGATAAGGTGCGCGCTGACTTCGCCTGCAGGGTAGTAACGTCGAGATTCAGCTTTCAGACCAATACCCACTAGCTTCAGATCGCGAATATATTTAGCCATCGCAGGGCTAACTTGTCTTTGCAGGTAAATAAATCGACGGGATTTGTTGCTAGAGATCTTGTCGATCATTGATTGTCGTTCTAACCCAAGCACATCAGCTAGCGCATACCAACGATCAATGTTGGCCATGCCGTTTTTGTCAAAAATCGTTTTTGGATCAGCCCATACCGCCTCAACAGGAACACTCACAGCAAGCGGCTCGCCATTGCGGTCTGAAATAATACCGCGAGCAGAAGGAATGGCCTTAACACGTACTGAACGAAGGTCGCCCTGACGAATTAAGTTATCTGGTTCAATAATTTGAATGTAAGCCACACGGCCAACCAGTGCAGCAAAGGCAAGAAACACGAAAGCAATAACGACGTTAAAACGCCATTTAATAAGAATTGGATCCGAATCCTTTTCGCTCTTCACACGCTCTTTCGTTGATTTCTTAACGGTTTTTGCGGGTGCTTTTTCCTTTTTACCGGTCATTTCAGTGTGATCACAACTTCTTTGTCAGAGTCTGGACGTTTCATGTCTAGCTCTCTTTTTGCCGATGCTTGAACGCGACTGTGTTCAGCCAGAGCCGTCTCTTCAAGCATTAAATTTCGCCACTCATCATCAAGCTGTTCTCGCTCCACCAATGCCATGTCTTTTTGAGTGATCGCCTGACGTGACATATGTGTCGTAAGAACGACCCCCATCGCACTTGCAAAGATACAGATAAGAAGCATCAATGGGATCTTACCCACGGAGATCAAATCAAAAAATATTATCTTGGCTAAGTTAGGTTTGGAGGTCTTCATTGACTATAGCTTTTCTGCGATTCGTAATACTGAGCTACGTGAACGAGTATTCTCATCCACTTCGCCTTTTGATGGTTTAATCGCTTTACCAACAGGCTTAAGATCAGCACTGCCTAGCGCTTTGATCTGCTCTTCTGTTAGTGGCAAGCCATGTGGTACTTGCGGGCCTTGGCTCTCTTTACGGATAAAGCGCTTCACCATGCGGTCTTCAAGTGAATGGAAGCTGATAACAGATAAACGACCTTCTGGAGCAAGAATACTTGCAGCACCTTTCAGTGCCGTGTCGATCTCTTCAAGCTCGCTGTTGATGTAGATACGGAATGCTTGGAAAGCACGTGTCGCTGGGTGCTTTTTCTCTTTAAAGCTTTTTGGTGCTACATCTGAGATAAGCTTAGCCAACTGGCCAGTGCGCGTTAGCGGTTCGTTCTCTTCATTCTCTTGATAAGCAATGATGCCTTTCGCGATACGGCGAGCGTGTTTGTCTTCACCAAACTCACGGATAACCCATGTGATGTCATCAAGGTCAGCTTCAACTAACCACTGAGATACAGGAATGCCAGTTGTTGGATCCATACGCATATCAAGCGGGCCGTCTTTCATGAAGCTAAAGCCACGCTCTGCGTCATCCAGCTGTGGTGAAGAAACACCTAAATCCAGTAATACGCCATCCACTTGACCGACTAAGTCGTAACGCTCTGCATATTCAGCCATACCTGAGAATGGGCCATGAATAATCGTAAAACGAGGGTCATCAATCTTTTGTGCTTCTGCAATCGCTTGTGGATCGCGGTCGATACTAAAGAGTCGTCCATTCTCGCCCAGTTTAGACAGGATTGTACGGCTGTGACCACCACGACCAAAAGTACCATCGATGTAGGTACCGTCAGGTTTGATCGCAAGTCCGTCAATAGATTCGTTAAGCAATACTGAAATATGTTTGAATGCTTCTGTCATAGTCTTCTCAGTGAGTGGATTGAGCCATTAGTTCGGCAATAATTTGTTCTATTAACGTTTTAGTGTACTGATTTCACGCTGTATCTCCACCATATTGTGTCTAGGCTTTGGGAATTTTTGACCCAAGCTCATATCAGGGTGAAGGATTCTAAGGAAATCTAAATAATTTACGTCAATATAAAGCAAAAAACCCATCACTACCGTTAAGTAATGATGGGTTCTTTATATAGGTGGAGTTGACACATACGCCGGGTTCTGTTCCGCTTGCGCGGCGGTAACCATTCGTCTAGGCCTGCAATCGCTCACAGGCTCAAGCAATCTACCCGCCCCCATACGCGAGCAACGCAATGTGAGGGCCTATTTGATCTTGCTCCGGGTGGAGTTTACCTTGCTACGAACTGTTGCCAGTCGCACGGTGCGCTCTTACCGCACCCTTTCAGCCTTACCTGTGCCCCTTCCGAAGAAATGAGGCCATCGGCGGTCTTCTCTCTGCTGCACTTGTCGTGGGCTCGCGCCCCCCAGACGTTATCTGGCACCCTGCTCTATGGAGCCCGGACGTTCCTCCCCTCTACCAGTCTCCCGAAGGACTTCAACGTCAGTTTCCCGAAGGACCTCAACGTCAGTCTCCCGAAGGACATCAGCAAAGCAGCGATTACCCGTTCAACTCCGAGGGCGGATTGTATAGAGATTAGAGCGCAGTGTCTAGCGAGATCACAAATATGCTGCAAACCTCTAAGCAACTGCATGAATTTCACACAATTAAGACAAAAAAGAGGAGTGACGGTATTACCCTCACTCCTCACAAGCTTTTCAATACAGGTTAGCTACTCTATAAAGAGGTTTCTACTCAACAAAAAGGTATCTAGTTGTCTAGATGCTCTAGGCCCCATTTGTATAAAGCGTTCTTTTTCAGATTGTAGATTTCTGCCGTCATCGCCGCCGCTTTTTTAAGGGGCAACTCTTTGGTTAGAATACCTAGTGTGCGAGTCGCTTCGTCTGGCAATTCTGTGCTCGCTTCTTCACGGTGACCATGAATCAGTAACACCATCTCACCGCGCTTACGGTTCGCGTCTTCTTCAATCCACTCAATAAGTTCACCCAGTGGTAGACCTTGGATGGTTTCAAAGGTTTTGGTTAGCTCTCGCGCCAATACAACCTCACGGTCAGGGCCAAGAATCTCAAGCATGTCTTGTAGAGAATCTGAAATACGGTGTGGTGATTCATAGAAGATGCAGGTGCGCTCTGCCTTTGCGATCTCTAAGAACTTGTCTTTACGACCTTTGCTCTTTGGCGGTAAAAAGCCTTCAAAGCTGAAACGATCTGACGGTAAACCAGAAGCACTCAACGCCGTAATCACAGCACAAGCACCAGGAAGTGGCACAACTCTCACACCCGCTTGACGACATTGTGAGACAAGATGGTAACCTGGGTCACTAATTAAAGGAGTACCCGCATCAGAGACTAATGCGATAGACTGACCTTCTAATAACCTTTCGACTAGAACTTGCGCTTTAGTTTGTTCATTATGATCATGTAAAGCGAACGTTCTGGTTGATATATTGAAGTGAGCAAGCAGCTTACCCGTGTGGCGTGTGTCTTCGGCTGCAATAACATCGACACTTGATAAAATTTCAATTGCTCTTTGAGTGATATCTCCCAAATTTCCGATTGGGGTTGGCACAATGTAGAGAGTTGGGCTCTCTGTGAGCAAGGTTTTGTTATCTGTCATTTGTTTACCATCACTTCAACGATTAATATAGATACAAATTTATACGGAATTTAAAGAACTCATGGCAACGATGAACCATAAGAGACTCAGTGTACCACGCTTACTAACTCCAATTGCATTAGCAATTACATTGGCGGCTTGTTCTTCAGGTCCTCAAGCACCAACGAGCGTTGATATTACACTAGATCCAGCGCAATCAACTGAAAGTTACATGATGCAGGCGGATAGTAGTAAAGGAAGTCTACAAAACGACTGGTTAATCATGGCGCTTAAGGCTTCTGTGCAAGCTGGAAAAACCGATCAAGCAACTCTGCTGATCAAACGCTTAGCCAAACAAAAGCTGAGCGAAACGCAACAAGCGGAATGGCAATTAGCTCGTGCTCAACTGTTGGTGAATAACTCGCAGCCGGAGCAAGCTTATAGCCAACTGAACTTTCAGCCTTGGTGGAAAATTCCGAACGAGCAGTGGAAAGATTATCACGAGCTACGCGCGAACATTTCTGAAATGCAAAACGAGTATTTTGAAGCAAGCCGTGAGTTAGTTCTCTATTCAGAGTACCTAGACGCTGACGACGAGCTCCAACAACAAGCTGCTGACCGTATTTGGCAAAACCTAAATAGCTACTCTCAATATGAGATTCTAGAGCTTAAGACGTCGCCTACAGAAGACGTTCTTGCAGGTTGGTTACAACTGGCGATTTACATGAAGACGCTGAATTCAAATCTTCCAAACCTACAGGAAACCCTGTCTGATTGGCTAGCAGAGAATCCTCAGCACCCAGCAGCGACATATACACCTCAGGCGATCACTGACATCTTGGCGCTAGAGATCAGCAAGCCAACTAGCACTGCACTATTACTGCCTCTAACCGGTAAGTACGGCAAGCAGGCACAACTTGTGCGTGACGGTTTCATCTTTGCGATGATGAATGACAAAGAGCGTGAAGAAGATGCAACGCTGACGGTAATGGATACCAACGTGCAAAGTGCCGCTGAGATTAAAGCGACACTCGAAGAGAACAACGTTGATTTCATCGTTGGCCCGCTGATTAAGAGCAACATCACTAAGCTTCAGCAAGCGCAGAAAAACCACGAGAACTCGATTCCAGCTTTAGCTTTGAACATTCCAACGCAACTAGAACCAGATACCAACATTTGTTATCTCGCTCTATCGCCAGAGCAAGAAGTCGCTCAGGCAGCGAAGCACCTATTTGCTCAAGGCTACAAGTACCCGCTTATCCTTGCGCCAAGAGGGCGTTTAGGTGAGCGTGTTGAGCAAGCGTTTAAAGAAGAGTGGAAAAAATACAGCAGCAACGATGTTGCTATCAGCTTGTTCTCTGACAAACGCCAACTGCAACGTAATGTGAATCAGGTATTCGGCTTGCAAGAGAGCCAACAGCGTATCGCTCAAATGGACGGGTTACTTAACCTAGACCTAGAAACAGAGCCACGCAGCCGTCGTGATATCGATTCTGTCTACATTGTGGCTAAGAACTCAGAGCTAACGCTAATCAAACCCTTCATTGAAGTGGCAATTAACCCTGATGCTAGCCAACCCGCTCTTTTCTCAAACTCACGCAGCAACAGCGGTGATAAGCAGTATGAAGACCTAACCGGTGTATTCTACAGCGATATCCCACTATTGGTTGAAAACAAAAACGAGCTTAATAAAGAGCTAAACGACCTATGGCCAGCACATTCAAATGGCCAAAAACGTCTGCAAGCATTGGGAATGGATGCATACTACCTAATGGATGCACTACCACAGATGAAAGCCGTACAGGGATATAGTATTCCAGGTGAAACGGGGGTGTTAACCATCGATAACAACTGTGTGGTCCAACGTGAAATCAGCTGGGCAGAGCATGGGGCTTTTTAGCCGAAAGTTCCGATCCAAACCAACTATCACCCACAAACAAGTGGGTGATAAATACGAGGCCGTGGCAAAATCTTATCTGATTAACCACGGTTTATCGTTAATAGAAGAAAACTTCATAGCAAAATGTGGCGAGATTGATCTTATAATGCGCCATAACAATACGGTTGTGTTTGCTGAGGTAAAATACCGCAAGCAAACCCGCTACGGACATGCCGCTGAAATGGTGACTGCCAAGAAGTCACAGAAGCTGCTCAAAACAGCCAATGTTTGGCTTATGCAGCAAGGCTTGTCGGTGCACTCTACAGATTTCAGGTTTGATATCGTTGCCATTGAAGGGCCGAATGACAATATCGACTGGATTCAAAACGCGATTACCCAAGGATAAACATGCTAGACAGCATTAAAGAAAGTTTTACAGAAAGTATTCAAATCCAAATTGCGGCTGCAGAAGCTCTGCCTGACGCAATCACGCATGCCGCTCAAGCAATGGTTGCGACCTTGCTTAACGGAAACAAAATTCTTTGTTGTGGTAATGGTGGTTCGGCGTCGAATGCTCAGCAATTTGTATCGTGTCTACTCAACAGATTTGAGACAGAGCGCCCTAGCCTTCCAGCGATGGCACTCACTGCAGACAACACTACGCTAACGGCGGTAGCTAACGATTACCACTATGAAGAGATCTTCTCTAAGCAGGTACGTGCGTTTGGTCAAACTGGCGATATTCTGTTGGCTATCTCTACTAGCGGTAATAGCAAAAACATCATCAAAGCAATGGAAGCCGCAGTAACTCGCGACATGACAATCATCGCCTTTACAGGCAAAGATGGGGGTGAAATGGCAGGCTTGCTTGGTGAACACGATGTAGAAATTCGTATCCCTTCACACCGTACAGCGCGCATTCATGAAGTACACATGGTGACACTACACTGCCTATGTGACCTAATCGATCAAGTACTCTTCCCTGCTCACGAAGAGTGATATACGGAGCATCACAATGAAATCATTAACCTCTATGATGCTGTTTAAGCTGATTAGTGTTTCGCTACTTACACTATCCCTATCTGGTTGTGCTGGCATTTTCATTGCTGGTGCAGCAACCACAGCAAACCTAGTCACAGATACGCGAACGACCAAAGAGATTTGGAACGATAACAATATCGAATTTGAAGTTGCAGCTATCACCAATAAACAACCATACCGTGGTAGCGTGCGTGTCACCGCAAGCTCTTACCGCGGCTCTGTAGTGTTAATGGGCCAAGCAACGACAGACGCTGAACGTCGTGCTTTTGAAAGCCAAGCCAAGGAAGTAACAGGCGTCGAAAGTATACATAACCAGATTCGAGTCAAAGAGCCTTTGTCAGTTAGCGCGATTAGCAAAGACAGCTGGATTACCACTAAAGTGAAATCAGCTCTGCTTGCGAATGCTGAGCTTAACGGCATCAAAGTAAAAGTGATTACTGAGGATTCAGAAGTATTCCTGCTTGGACTCGTCACTCGAGAGCATGCTGATATCGCTACAGAAGTTGCGCGTAACATCTCAGGTGTAAAACAGGTCATTCGAGCGTTTGAATATGGCGAAGAAGAGACGGCCGTTAACTAGCCTTAAGCCAGTCAATTAAATGCCATTTAGCAGACAAGAAAAAGCAGCGACGAATCGCTGCTTTTTTATTTGAGTCGTTTTAACTAACGTTATTTGATAACACGAAGGCTTGGGCGACCTTTCACTGGACGAGGTGGCTCAGGATCTGAGTCAGGCTCTTCAGCATCTACGTCTGCCGTTGCTACGCTCAAAGATGGACCTTTTTCTGGTTCTTCAAAAGGAGTTTCTTCAATCCCTTCTTCAAACGATTCCATGTAAGCCTCTTCAGGTTCAAACATAGTACCAGCACCATTCTCACGAGCGTAAATCGCTTGTACAGCATAAAGTGGAACAATCACAGAGTGTGGGCGACCACTAAAGCGAGCACTAAACGTCACAGCTTCGTTACCCAATTCAAGTTGTCCAACCGCACGAGGCGCGATGTTCAGAATGATCTGACCATCTTGGACAAACTCTTCTGGAACTCGCACACCTGGTAGTGTTGCTTCAACAACAAGGTGTGGAGTTAGTTCGTTATCAACCAGCCATTCATAAAATGCACGAAGCATATATGGTCGGCGTGGAGTCATATTTGAAATATCCATAACGCTTAGCGAACGAGTCGCATCTCACGCTCAGCTTCAGTTAGAGAAGCTAGGAATGAATCACGTTCAAATACGCGGTTCATGTAAATCTTAAGCTCTTTAGAACCAGGACCAATTAGTTCAATACCAAGCTCAGGTAAACGCCATAATAGCGGAGCTAGGTAACAATCAATTAGGCTAAACTCTTCGCTCATGAAGTATTCATACTCAGCGAAGATAGGAGCAAGAGTCAGTAGGTCGTTACGCAATTTAACGCGGGCTGCTTCAGATTCTTCAGCGTTGCCTTTAACGATCTTCTCTGCAACTGAATACCAGTTACGCTCAATGCGGTACATCATTAGACGGCTATTACCACGAGCAACCGGGTATACAGGCATCAATGGTGGATGAGGAAAACGCTCATCTAGGTATTCCATGATGATCTTTGAGTCATATAGAGCAAGCTCACGATCAACAAGAGTAGGTACTGATTTGTACGGGTTCAGTTCAACAAGTTCTGCTGGTAGATTTTTTTCATCAACCAACTCAACTTCAACACTTACGCCTTTTTCAGCAAGAACAATGCGCACCTGATGGCTATACATATCAGAAGCACTTGAGAAAAGAGTCATTACAGAACGTTTATTGGCAGCTACAGCCATGGAGCCCTCCAGTACACTTTAAATAAAAACAATGGAGGCCTAAAGCCTCCATTGAACATTAACATAATTTGGGAATTAGCACGGTATTATAGCACAATTAGTGCACATCACGCCAATACTCTTTCTTCAGCAAAATCACGATGATAGTGAAGATTACTAAGAAGGCCATTACCCACCAACCCATAGCATGACGCTCAAGTTGAACTGGGTCGCCCGAGTAAACCAAAAAGTTAACAAGGTCACGAACCGCTTCGTCGTATTCACCGGCACTTAATTCGCCAGAACCGTCAGTTTCAGTACCAACAACAACCGTCACTTCCTCGCCATCTACCATATGCGTATCGTAGATTGGTGTTGGGATACCTTGCAGTTCTTCAAGAACGTGCGGCATACCTACACTTGGGAAAACAATGTTGTTCACGCCAAACGGACGAGACGGATCTTCATAGAATGTACGAAGGTACGTGTATAGCCAATCTGCGCCACGAACACGAGCCACCAAAGTTAGGTCAGGTGGCGGAGCACCAAACCAACTTGCCGCTTGCTCAGAAGGCATAGCGTTAACCATCAAGCTACCAATTTTCGCCTCTGGGTCGAAAATCAGGTTTTCCTTCATTAGATCAACAGGGATCTCTAAATCATTCGCAACACGTTCATAGCGCTGGTACTGCGTTGAGTGACAAGCGAAACAGTAGTTCATGAACATCTTAGCGCCATTTTGCAATGAAGCTTTGTCTGTTAAGTCATTGTTCGCTTTGTCTAATGGTACGTTTGCACCAGCTGCCATCGCCAATGACGGCAACATAGCAAATAAAATTACAATCCACTTTTTCATTTGAATGTCACCCTTTCTGGTAATGGTTTCGTCGCTTCATTTTTACTGTAGAACCACAGTAGAACGAAGAACATGAAATAACCTAAGCTAAAGATTTGAGCCAGTAACGTGTATGTTGGCGTTGCAGGAAGCGCACCAAGTACACCAAGCGCAATAAAGCTTATTGTGAATTGGATGATGTTGATCAAATGCAGTTTGCTACGGTAACGGTAAGAACGAACCTTACAGCGGTCAAACCATGGCAATAGGAATAGCACAACAATTGATGCGCCCATTGCGACTACACCTAACAGCTTATCAGGAACAGCACGAAGTACAGCGTAGAACGGCGTGAAGTACCAAACTGGAGCGATATGCTCAGGTGTTTTCAGCGGGTTCGCAGCTTCAAAGTTAGGCGGTTCAAGGAAGTATCCACCCATTTCTGGGTTAAAGAACAGCACGTAACAGAACAAGAATAGGAAGCCAGCAACACCTACCATATCTTTCACCGTCCCGTATGGGTGGAAAGGAATAGAGTCGATGATGTCGTATTTCTTAGTGTAATCCTTATGGAATGGGAACTGAGTTTTGTAATCGTCGCCCATTGTGCCTTTAGGAAGTTTAGTTTCGATACCGTCAGGGTTGTTCGAACCCACTTCGTGTAGCGCTAGTACGTGAAGCACGATAAGCAGCAGAAGTACGATTGGTAGCGCGATAACGTGCAGTGCGAAGAAACGGTTCAGCGTTGCACCAGAGATGATGTAGTCACCACGGATCCAAAGCGTTAGGTCATCACCGATAACAGGGATCGCACCAAACAGAGAAATGATTACCTGAGCACCCCAGTAAGACATTTGACCCCATGGTAGTAGGTAACCCATGAAAGCCTCAGCCATAAGCACTAAGAAGATCAACATACCGAAGATCCAAAGTAGCTCACGAGGTTTTTGGTAAGAACCGTAAATTAGACCACGGAACATATGCAGATAGATAACAACGAAGAATGCCGAAGCACCTGTTGAGTGCATGTAACGCAGTAGCCAGCCGTATTCCACATCACGCATGATGTATTCAACAGAAGCAAATGCACCGTCACCAGACGGTACGTAGTTCATTGTTAACCAAATACCAGTAAGAATTTGGTTAACCAGTACCAACATAGCTAAAGAACCGAAAAGGTACCAAAAGTTAAAGTTCTTAGGCATTGGGTATTCAGACAAGTGCTTTTTATAAGCATTCATCGCGGGTATACGTTTCTCTACCCAGTCTAGTAGTCCTTGCATTATGCATCTCCCTCGTCAATACCGATAAGGATCTTGGTGTCACTTAAATACATATGCTTTGGCACAACAAGGTTCAACGGTGCAGGTACACCTTGGAATACTCGACCTGCCATATCAAACTTCGAACCATGACAAGGACAGAAGAAACCAGACTTAACGCCCTGAACTTGTTCTGCAAAAGAATCTGGCAGGTAAGTTGGAGAACAACCTAAGTGCGTACAGAAACCAACAGCAACGAAGAATTCCGGCTTAATTGAACGGAACTCGTTCTGCGCGTATTCTGGTTGTTGTTCAGCTTCAGATTGAGGGTCACGAAGTTGACCACCGATAGCTTTTAGGTTTTCTAGTACCGACTCAGCACGGCGTACAACCCATACAGGTTTACCTTGCCACTCGACACGAACCATTTGTCCCGGTTCTAACTTACTGACTTCCACTTCCACCGGCGCGCCCGCAGCTTTCGCCTTGGCACTCGGATTCCATGATTTAATAAAAGGCACGGCTACAGCAGCTGCTCCTAAACCACCAACAACGGCTGTTGTTGCGGTTAAGAAACGCCTGCGACCGTTATTTAAAGGCGCGTTGCTCATCCAAACATTCTCCCATTTGCTCCTTATGGATTGAAATAATTCCGATTAAAGAGCATGGCTAACAAAATATGTATTTAGTTCTATTTATTGACGGCAAATGATAAATAAAACCCTACTTTTTGACAAGATAAAGCTACCTTTTTGTAACAATCATGAGGCAAAGCGCACATTGGGTTACAAAAGCTTTCAAAATATAAGAATTTGGGAATAAAACGAGGGAGAGGAAGCGTTTAGAGTGGGTATAAAAACAAAAAGCCCGGCATATAGCCGAGCTTTGAACCACAATTCCAGTAATAAAACTGGGAGCGTGTACTTTTTCGTAAAGAAAAATTAACGCTTAGAGAATTGAGGTTTACGACGTGCTTTACGTAGACCAACTTTCTTACGTTCAACGCAACGAGCGTCACGAGTAACGTAGCCAGCTGCACGTAGAGCAGGACGTAGAGTTTCATCGTACTCCATAAGAGCGCGAGTGATACCGTGGCGGATTGCGCCAGCTTGACCAGAAATACCACCACCAGAAACAGTGATGTAAAGGTCAAGTTTCTCAGTTAGTTCAACTAGCTCAAGAGGTTGCTTAACAACCATACGAGAAGTTGGACGACCGAAGTAAACATCAAGGCTACGCTTGTTGATTACGATCTCACCAGAGCCTGGTTTGATGAAAACACGAGCTGCTGAGCTTTTGCGACGACCAGTGCCGTAGTATTGATTCTCTGCCATTTTCATAATCCCCTTAGATGTCTAGTACTTGTGGCTGTTGAGCAACATGGTTGTGCTCAGTACCAGCGTACACTTTAAGCTTACGGTACATCGCGCGGCCTAGAGGACCACGTGGAAGCATACCTTTAACTGCTAGTTCTAGAACCATTTCTGGTTTCTTAGCAATTAGCTTTTCAAAAGTGATAGTTTTAAGACCACCTGGGAACTCAGAGTGACGGTAGTAAACCTTACCCTTAGCTTTGTTACCAGTTACAGCAACTTTCTCAGCGTTAACAACGATGATGTAATCACCAGTGTCTACGTGAGGAGTGTATTCTGCTTTGTGCTTGCCGCGTAGGCGAGAAGCGATTTCACTTGCTAGACGGCCAAGAGTTTTGCCTTCAGCGTCTACAACATACCAGTCGCGTTTTACAGTTTCTGGTTTAGCAACGAAAGTTTTCATGCTAATAATTACCTATTTAAAAAATTTACACTTAAGGAATACTCGCGTATTCCCACTGTCTAAGAGTTACCATTCATCACCCCTTCGAGTGTTGGAAAACTCTTGGCATAACGTGATTTTACTCATCGCTAGAGGCCCGCAGTAACGGTAGGTCGCAGGATTATAGAGAAGAGCGAAGAAAAAATCACCTCTTTTTGAACAAAATCACGATTTTTTTAATTCTATTTCTTATTCGAGATAATCAGAGCTAACTTAAGTGTTCTTTTGCCAAATATTCATGGCTCTGCATTTCGATTAAACGCGATTGACAACGTTTAAATTCAAACTCTAGCTGCCCATGGGTATACAATTTTTCTAGCTCAACTTCCGCTGAAATAATCAATTTCACATTACGCTCGTAGAACTCATCCACCAACGCGATAAAACGTCTCGCTGCGTCATCTGAAGTCGCGCCCATTTGCAATACATCAGCCAACAGAACGGTATGGTAAACACGTGAGAGCTCAATGTAGTCATTCTGGCTACGAGCCGACTGACAAAGCTGAGCAAAAGTACCATGCAGCACACCATCACTCGCTTCGACTACATCTAATTGACGGTGGTTAACCTCAATCTGCTTCAGCTTCTCTTTATCTTCACCGACTAATTGTGCGTAATATTTTTCTAGGTTGATATTCGCTTGGCTATCCAATGGGTAATGATAAATTTCAGCCTGCTCTAGGGTACGTAGGCGATAATCAATGCCGCTATCAACATTAAGAATGTGGCAGTTGTCTTGAATGAGCTTAATGGCCGGTAAGAAACGCGCTCTCTGTAACCCGTTACGATATAGATCCACAGGGGGAATATTAGAGGTCGCGACCAAAATAACGTTTCGAGCGAATAACTCTTGGAACAAGGTTCCTAAGATCATCGCATCGGTGATGTCTGAAACAAAGAATTCGTCGAAACAGATAATGTCCGCTTCTTCCTTCAACTTGTCTGCGACTAAAGGCAGTGGATCACTCACATTACCTAACGCCTTTAGCTCATCATGAACTCGATACATAAAGCGGTGAAAATGAACGCGCATTTTTTTAGTGGTCGGTAAGGCATCGTAGAACGTATCCATTAGATACGTTTTTCCTCGCCCTACGCCCCCCCAGAAATAGAGACCTTTTGGTGGTTGTGGTAGCTCTGGCTTTTTGCCCAGTAATTTCTGGAGTCGAGTCAGTTGAGGAATAGGCGTATTCATGTAATTTTGGAATTGATGAAAAAGTTCATCTAAAGATTTAACGGCTTGCTCTTGTGCAGGATCTCTTTGAAATCCATGTTCTTTTATATCTTGTTCGTATTTTTTAATGGGATTCATGACGACATTTCCACAATGAAAGCAATATCAGACAGCAACTAAGATGAGCCCAAACAGTACGAGATATAACGTAACGTGGTGAATAATGCAGCATCAAACTGCTAACTAGCGCACACGCATTTCTCTTTATACTGCGGCTATCTCATAGTACCATGGAGCCGTATCACGTGTAACTAAGCAGTAACAAACATGTTAAAAAACAATAATAAGGAGCTGTTATGCCTTGGATGTATGCCGTTGCCGGTTTACTAGTCGGAGTTATTTTAGGGGTCGCTATTTCTCGTCTCATGACACCTGAATACAAAAAACAAAAGAACGTACAGAAAGAATTAGATAGCGCAAAGTTTGCCCTTGAACAGCAGCGACAAGAGCTGGCTGATCACTTTGCGAAATCAGCAGAAATGTTGGACACCTTAGGTAAGGACTACACAAAACTGTACCAACACATGGAAAAAACAAGCTCAGAGCTGATTCCTAACCTGCCAGAGCAAGACAACCCGTTTGTGAAAACAGCCGCCGCTCATTCGGACAAATCACAAGATAAGCCGTCAATTAAAGAAGCGACACTTGAGGAGCAACCGAAAGATTACGCTAATGGTGCAACCGGTTTATTTAAAGAACAGAAGAAAGAAATCATTGATGCTCCTGATGTAGTGACAGCAAAAGCATCGTAAACATTTAACACTTCTTGAACTTTACAAAGGTTTTTGAGTCATAACTTTCACTCAGGTCATTTGAAACTTCTCATACTTATTATACGTATAAGAGGGTTGAGACCTTAACTAGAGAGGAGTTTATGATGAAAAAACCTTTGCTTGCTTTATCAGTACTGACTTTAAGCTTAAGTTCAATCATCACCCCCATTCAAGCAACGGCCGCACTGCCATTAAGTGTGGGTAATGAGCAATTGCCAAGCCTCGCTCCTATGCTTGAACAAGTGACCCCCGCTGTGGTTAGTATTGCCGTAGAAGGCAAACAGGTACAACGTCAGCAAATCCCTGAACAATTTCAATTCTTTTTTGGTCCAGAACAAACACGAGAGCGTCCATTTCGCGGGCTAGGCTCTGGTGTCATCATTGATGCTAAAAAGGGCCACATTGTGACCAATTACCATGTCATCAATGGCGCGGACGATATAAAAGTAAAACTGCATGATGGTCGAGAGTACGATGCTGAGCTTATCGGCGGCGACCAGATGTCTGATATCGCACTGCTAAAATTAGAGAAGGCTAAGAACCTTACCCAAATAAAAGTCGCGGACTCAGACAAACTAAGAGTTGGTGATTTTAGTGTCGCGATCGGTAACCCATTCGGACTCGGTCAAACAGTGACATCCGGTATTGTTTCTGCGCTCGGCCGTAGTGGCCTGAATCTAGAGAACTTTGAAAACTTCATTCAGACCGATGCAGCAATCAACAGCGGTAACTCTGGTGGTGCGCTAGTGAACCTCAACGGTGAACTGATTGGTATCAACACTGCCATTCTTGGCCCTAACGGAGGCAATGTCGGTATCGGCTTTGCAATTCCATCCAATATGATGACAAACCTGACAGAACAAATCCTCGATTTCGGTGAAGTAAAACGCGGCATGCTAGGTGTTCAAGGTGGAGAAGTCACCTCTGAATTAGCTGAAGCCCTCGGTTATGAATCAAGCAAAGGGGCTTTTGTTAGCCAAATTGTACCTGATAGTGCCGCAGACAAAGCAGGTCTGAAAGCGGGCGATATTATTGTCTCTATCAACGGTAAGCGCATTGATACCTTTAGCGAGCTAAGAGCTAAAGTGGCAACTCTAGGTGCGGGTAAGCAGATTGAGCTCGGTGTGGTTCGCGATGGAAAGAGTAAAACCTTTGATGTAACCCTTGGTGAATCGACCAATAGTAAGACACAAGCTGAAAAACTCCATGAAGGGCTTGCTGGTGCTGAACTCACCAACACAACAGACAACGACTCAGCAACAGGCGTGAAAGTGTCAAGTGTGGCTCAAGGCTCACCAGCAGAGGCTTATCAACTTCTCAAAGACGACATCATTATTGGCGTCAATCGCCAAACCGTTAAGAACCTTGCTGAATTTAGAAAGATACTTGAGAAACAACCGGGCGTATTGGCGCTAAATATCCAACGCGGCGACAGGACTATCTACCTCGTTATTCGATAGTCATACGTCAGCGTAATAACAGAGAGGCTCGGTAAGTTTGCTTTAAACTTACTCAGTCTCCCTTTTCTTTAGATCAATCAAAATGCTATGCTTCACAAGTAACTCAAACAGGTCACCCGTGTGCGGAGGCTCAATACCTTACTTGTCGAAGAGGGAAACATGCTGTCCTTTCTATTTCGTTCTATTTCCCTTGGACTCGTTTCAGCGGCGCTTATTCTTCTCGCATTCCCGAGCTTAAGACCAGCGATTGTTGCTGACGTCACTAGCCCTAAAGTTGATAATATTGGCTCTCTTCAGATTTCATTTAACCAAGCAGTTCGCCGCGCGGCACCCGCTGTGGTTAACATTTATAGCCGCAAATACGCTGAAAGTGATCGTAACAAACTGCTCACTCAAGGTTTGGGCTCTGGGGTGATTGTTAGCGAGAAAGGCTACATCATTACCAACTTCCATGTTGTGGCTCAAGCAGACCAAATAGTTGTGGCGCTTCAAGATGGCCGAGTAGCAGCTGCGCAACTTGTCGGTTCAGACAAGCGCACCGATATCGCGATACTTAGAGTCAGCGGTGACAACCTACCGGTGATCCCACTCAACCCTAATTACAAAGCCAATGTCGGTGATGTAGTACTGGCTATCGGTAACCCATATAACCTAGGTCAAACAACAACCTTTGGTATCATCTCTGCAACCGGCCGCTCTTCGATCAGTGCCGATGGTCATCAAGCCTTTATTCAGACCGACGCGGCAATCAATGAAGGTAATTCAGGTGGCGCGTTGGTTAACTCGCAAGGTGAGCTAGTCGGTATCAATACCGCTTCTTTCCAACAAGCTACCGACATGGAAACCTATGGGATCTCATTTGCTATCCCCTATCCACTTGCGAATAAAATCATGGAGAAGATCATCGCCGATGGCCGTGTAATTCGTGGTTATATCGGTATCGATGGGCAAGACATCAACTCTGTCACCTCACGCATGTTGGGTACTAAGAATATAGGTGGGATTGTTGTGTTAGGTATCGATCCAAATGGCCCTGCAGCGGATGCCGGTTTTGAAGCTCAAGACATTATTGTCAGCATCAACAATAACCAGGTAAATGGTCGTCAGAGTGTGATGGATACTGTTACTGATTTGCGTCCAGGTACCGTGATTGATGTAGGCATCTTACGCCAAGGTGAAAACAAAACCCTCAAAGTAACGATTGCTGAAGATACTCGCCTGTAGAGTAAACTCTGTAAGCAGTGATTCAAGCTGCCAATACACAAATACAAAAAACCCAGCTCACAGGCTGGGTTTTCTTTTATCTAAAGATTGTATCAGGTATCTCTACGATTCACTTGGCTCTTCGATATCGATGCGAGTCACTCGCTGTAAACCTCTTGGTAGTAGGCCACCACGGCGACCACGTTCACCACGGAAGTTTTCAAGATCTGCTGGTTTCAAGCCAAGTTTCCGTTTACCTGCATAGATAGTCAGCGTCGCATTCTCTGGGATAGCCATCAAGTGCGAGACAAACTCTTCACGCTCTTTTGCTTTCGCAGAAGGGATATTGATGATCTTGTTGCCTTTACCCTTGCTCAACTGAGGTAGGTCTTTAATAGGGAACAACAACATACGGCCTTGGTTAGTAATCGCCAGAATCTGGTTACTGTCCAAGTCAGCAATAGGGCTTGGCATCATCACCTCAGAAGCTTGTGGCAAGTTAACCAACGCTTTACCGCTCTTGTTCTTAGACAGCAGATCGCTACCCTTACAAACAAAGCCATAACCAGCATCAGAACCGACTAACCATAATTGCTCATTCTCTCCCATCACCACTTGGCGAATAGAAGTACCAGGGCTGACGTTCAAGCGGCCTGTAATTGGCTCACCTTGGCTACGTGCCGACGGTAATGAATGAGATTCAAGGGAGTAGCTTCGGCCATCACTGCCGAGGAACACCGCTTGCTGGTTACTCTTACCCTTAGCACTCGCTAAGAATTTATCACCTGATTTGTAGTTCAAGCCTTCAGCATCAACCTCATGCCCTTTAGCATGACGAATCCAACCTTTCTCAGACAACACAACCGTAATTGGTTCGCTTGGTACTAAGTCGCGCTCTGTTAGCGCTTTCGCTTCAGCACGCTCAATCAGAGGTGAACGACGATCATCACCGTATTTATCCGCATCTGCTTGGATTTCTTTCTTGATCAGCGTATTCAAGCGACGCTCTGAACCGAGTAGCTTTTCAAGCTTTTCACGTTCAGCTTCAAGCTCTTCTTGTTCCGCTCGGATTTTAAACTCTTCTAACTTAGCTAAGTTGCGAAGTTTAATATCAAGAATCGCATTGGCTTGAATTTCAGAAATGTTGAAACGGCTCATCAATACAGGACATGGTTCGTCTTCTGTACGAATGATCTCAATCACTTCATCGATATTAAGATAAGCAGCAAGCAAGCCTTCTAAGATGTGCAAACGTGCCAATACTTTATCTAAACGATACTGCAAACGACGACGAACTGTTGTGCGACGGAACTCAATCCACTCTTTCAGGATCTGAACTAAGCCTTTAACTTGAGGACGGTTATCTAAACCAATCATGTTCAAGTTAACGCGGAAGTTTTTCTCTAGATCCGTCGACGCGAACAGGTGACTCATCAATTGATCACAGTCGATACGATTTGAACGAGGAACGACAACGATACGCGTTGGGTTCTCATGATCAGATTCATCACGCAAGTCGTCAACCATTGGCAGCTTCTTAGCGCGCATCTGGTTCGCGATTTGCTCAAGTAACTTCGCACCTGACACTTGATGAGGTAAAGCCGTGATAACAATATCAGAGCCTTCCTTGTGCCAAACCGCGCGCATCTTGATGCTGCCACGTCCAGTACGGTAGATCTTTTCGATGTCCGATTTCGGAGAGATAATCTCAGCTTCTGTCGGATAATCTGGACCTTGAATGAAACTCATCACATCTGAAAGCTCAGACTTAGGCGTATCAATTAGGTGAATGGCTGCATTAGCGACTTCACGCACGTTGTGTGGTGGAATATCGGTCGCCATACCTACCGCGATACCAGTGATACCGTTAAGTAGGATATGAGGCAGACGAGCAGGCAACATTTGAGGCTCTTTCATCGTGCCATCAAAGTTTGGTTGCCAGTCAACAGTGCCTTGACCTAGTTCACCTAGAAGAACCTCAGCAAACTTAGATAATTTCGCTTCGGTATAACGCATCGCAGCGAACGATTTCGGGTCATCCGGAGCACCCCAGTTACCTTGACCATCGACCAATGGGTAACGGTAAGAGAAAGGCTGCGCCATCAATACCATCGCTTCGTAACAAGCAGAGTCACCGTGTGGGTGATACTTACCTAATACGTCACCAACGGTACGTGCTGATTTTTTGTATTTCGATGCAGCCGATAAGCCTAGCTCAGACATCGCGTAGATAATACGACGCTGTACTGGCTTCAAGCCATCACCGATATACGGCAATGCACGATCCATGATCACGTACATTGAGTAATTTAAGTAGGCATCTTCGGTGAACTTGCGCATTGGCAGCTGTTCAACGCCATCATATGTAATTTCGTTAGACATCCATTATACCTCGGCCATATCACCGTTAGTCTGTAGCCATGTACGGCGATCATCTGCACGTTTCTTACCAAGCAGCATGTCCATCATCTCGTTGGTCGCTTCGCTGTCATCAATCGTTAACTGCACAAGGCGACGAGTGTTTGGATCCATGGTGGTTTCACGCAACTGAAGTGGGTTCATTTCACCCAGACCTTTGAATCGTTGCACGTTGATCTTGGCTTTCTTCTGCGATAGTCGCTCAAGCACACCGTCTTTCTCTGCGTCATCAAGTGCGTAGAACACTTCTTTACCGCAATCGATACGATACAGAGGAGGCATTGCCACATAGATATGACCCGCTTCAACTAATGCATGGAAATGGCGAGTAAACAAAGCACATAGCAGTGTCGCGATATGAAGACCATCCGAGTCCGCATCGGCAAGAATACAGATTTTACCGTAACGCAGGCCTGATAAATCATCGTTGTCCGGGTCGATACCCAGAGCCACCGAGATGTCGTGCACTTCTTGCGAAGCCAATACTTGGTCTGCTGACACTTCCCATGTATTTAAAATCTTACCGCGAAGTGGCATCACCGCTTGGAACTCACGGTCACGTGCTTGTTTAGCGGAACCACCCGCCGAGTCCCCTTCCACGAAGAAGATTTCGGTACGGCTTAAGTCTTGAACTGAACAGTCCGTTAGCTTACCTGGCAAAGCTGGACCTGAAGCGATTTTCTTACGCACAACCTTTTTGCTTGCGCGCATACGGCGGTGGGCATTCGCAATACAAGCTTCTGCTAACTGCTCTGCCAGTTGTGGTTTTTCGTTCAACCACAAGCTAAATGCATCTTTAACCACACCAGAAACAAACGCAGCGGTTTGACGCGAAGACAAGCGCTCTTTTGTTTGACCAGCAAACTGCGGATCTTGCATCTTCACCGATAATACGTAAGAACAACGGTCAAAGATGTCATCACCCGTTAGCTTAACGCCGCGTGGTAACAAGTTACGGAATTCACAGAACTCACGCATTGCATCAAGCAGACCTTGGCGAAGACCGTTTACGTGTGTACCACCTTGTTTAGTCGGTACTAAGTTCACGTAACTCTCGGTAATCATATCACCGCCTTCTGGCTGCCAGATGATCGCCCAGTTCGCCATTTCTGTTTCAGCTACGAATTCGCCAACATACGGTTCTTCAGGCAGTAAGGTGTAACCTTTCACGCCTTCGGCAAGGTAGTCTTTTAGACCATCTTCATAGAACCATTTATGCTCTTCGCCACCGACTTTGTCGATAAAGGTAATTTCTAAACCTGGGCAAAGCACTGCTTTTGCACGTAGGTTGTTAATCAGACGCAGTGTCGAAAATTTAGGGCTATCGAAATACTTAGGATCAGGCCAAAAATGTACAGATGTACCACTGTTACGATGGCCACAAGTGCCCGTTACAGTCAGTTCTGTTACAGCATGACCACCTTCAAGTGCGATCTCATGAACCTGACCTTCTCGGCGTACGGTCACTTCAACACGTTTTGACAGTGCGTTTACAACCGAGATACCTACACCGTGCAGACCACCTGAGAACTTGTAGTTGTTGTTCGAGAATTTACCGCCAGAGTGGAGCTTAGTTAAAATCAGCTCAACACCTGAGATCCCTTTTTCAGGGTGAATATCGACAGGCATACCACGGCCGTCATCGGTAACTTCTAACGATTGGTCTGCATGAAGCACAACTTTGATCTTCTTAGCGTGTCCCGCTAGTGCTTCATCGACCGAGTTATCAATGACTTCTTGGGCAAGGTGGTTAGGTCTTTCTGTCTCGGTATACATTCCCGGGCGGTGTCGCACAGGATCGAGACCTTCAAGTACCTCGAGGTCTTTTGCATTATATTGTTCAGTCATAATACGGAGTTTACTCAAAAAGTTTGCGTCAGTTCGCTGGCTCCAGTTTCACTAAAGCAGAATCATTACTATGAACCGTCATAGTAGAGCGAACGAGCGAAGTATTGGGGAATATAGTCTGGAAGCTGAGTAATGATGTCAAGCTAGTTCAAAAACTAAGACATCAAACTATGATATTTCACCATTGATAGATGAAATAACAGGCAAACAAGAGAAAATCACTTAGTTGGTGGAACAGATTAGATATTTAGAAAGGTGATGATTTGTTGTGGGTAGCGTTCAAAATCAACAAAGCTATGATCCCCCCCCTCTTCTACTGTCTGTGTTGCACCTTGGTACTTCTCTACCGCTTGTCGGTAATCCAGAACTTCATCTTCCGTTTGCTGAAGTAACCAGAAATCACTCGGCTTAGTGATAACCGGAACCTCTAACGCCTTCAGTTCATCGATATGCTTTGTTTCCAGTACATATCGCTCATCAGTGTATGGGTTTACTTGTTCACCTAAATAGTCAGCAAGAAGCTCAAATGGCTTTACTGCTGGGTTTACAACCACAGCTTTAAAACCATAGTGACTATTCAGCCATGTTGAAAGATAGCCACCCAATGAGCTACCCACCAACGCTATCTGATATTGCTCTTTATATTGCTCCACCAACTGCTGTAAATGCAGAGCTGCTTGCTGAGGAAAGCTCGGCAGTTGAGGGGTAACGACTTTAATATCAGAGCGATACTTAGCACAATAATCTGCCATCACGTTCGCTTTATGAGAACGTGATGAACTGTTGAAACCGTGAATATAGAGGAGCAGTGATGGCTTAGTGGTTTGCAGTTCAGAACCAGACATTAATAGACTCCTACATCAATAATCAACAGCATTAATAACCAGCCGCTTCAAAATCAGGCAAGAACTGCCCATCAGGCAAACGACGAACTTTCGTGCTGACCGTTCCGTCTTGATGCAGTTCAATCTCTCTCCAGCCCGGAGACAAAGTGTCTACCGCGAAGTCATCTGAGTTAGGTTTGAATTGCACACAAGTCGACGGTGTTGCCATGACTTGTACACCATGATGATCTCGGTTCATATCTTGATGAACGTGGCCACACAGTACCGCTTTAACATTGGTGTGCTGTTGAACCACATCCCAAAATTGGTCTGCGTCTTTTAGGTTATGTTGATCCAACCATGCACTGCCAACCAATAACGGGTGGTGGTGCAATAGAACCAATGTATTACGTTCAGGGAATTCCGTCAGCTTTTGTTCTAACAGATCAAGCTGTTGATCGCTGAGGCGACCATGAGGCACACCCACCACTTGCGAATCCAGCATCACCATCTGCCAGCTATCGCCTAGCAAGACATGCTCAACGCACTGTATTTGGGTTGATGGTAAAACACTGCCCATATTAGGCTTAAAGTCATGGTTTCCTGGCAGCCAATAACATGGCTTTTCCAAAGGCTGAATCCCTGACTCAAATTTCTGGTACGACTCTGCACTGTGATCTTGAGAGATATCACCGGTTGCTAAAATCGCTTGATAGTCAAAGCCCTGGCTAACAATGCCACCGACTACAGCACGAAAGCTATCTTGAGTGTTGATGCTTAATAAGCTGCCATTGCTCGGCGCAAATAAATGCGTGTCCGTTAGCTGCACAAGCTTAATAGTGCTCTCATCAAATTTTGAAGTGTGTGATAATTCCAAAATAACAAATCCAGATACGTTACTGTTTAGACTTTAAAAGTGTTGTTCAATAAGCTCAATTAAAAGGCAATTGGAGTTCGGCTGATACCCGTTTTTAAACAAAACGTTAACCATTCCCCAAGAAATTTATTCAATTGAAATTTCTCGTCCTTTTGCAGAAGCTTAGTGTTGGGATAGTCATATTTAGCTTTGACTCGTGAAAAATCCCCGCTAGCGCACACTTCTGCAACTCGAGCATCGTGATATAGCCTGACAGACATTTTTGGCAAAGGAAACACTGGCATCGCGTCACTCTGACATATGTCTATTAAAGTGGTGTATTTTGTGACCTCATTCACTGTCAATTGATACACCATATTAACGGCTTGGTAACAGCGAACGTCACCAACCTCATGCCCAACCGGTAACAAAGCGTTAAGCTTGGCATAGTTAGTCTCGTAAACTCGCATCAACTCAGCAAGATCAACATGATACGGTTTTTTGACCGCTATATTTGGCATGACGTTAATCTATCCACTCTGACTGTAATTCTTGGTAGTTCAATTGTAGCCACTGTAGCGCAATGATTGTGGCGCCATTTTCAAACACACCATCTGTTACCAACTGATAAGCGGCCTCGCGAGTCATCACTTGTACCCTAATGTCTTCACCTTCGTAATCCAATCCATGCACCCCTTTAGCTGTCGTTGCATCAACACAGCCAACAAAGACGTCGAGCTTTTCCGAGCAACCGCCAGATGAAGGGTAATACGAAGTAATAGGTAATACAGATCCGACTTCGACTCCAGCTTCTTCCATCGCTTCACGACGGGCAACATCTTGTGGTGACTCGTCAGTATCGATAATCCCGGCAACAATCTCATATTGCCATGGGTTTTCATGCTCTAGAGCACCGACACGGATCTGTTCGACGATCACAACTTCATCACGAACAGGATCATAAGGTAGCAAAGCGGCAGCATGACCACGCTCAAACATTTCACGTTCTATTGGTTGGCTCCAGCCCCCCTCAAACAATCTATGTTTAAATGTGTACTTAACCATTTTAAAAAAACCACGAAACAGCGTCTCTTTTGAGACTATTTCCACATCTTGCGGAGTAAACTCATGTCGTTGATTGTCAGACTGTTGCATTTGGCACCTCACTAAGTGATCTTTATAGTTTACTCATTGTCCGAGTTAACTACCAAGGATAAGGTTCAACTTTTTATACAAAACTTATAATTAAAGTTAAGTTTTAAAAAATAAATATTGCACAAGTGGACAGTTAATTGTAAAAAAGTGCAAAGTTTCGAGTAAATTACCACCAAACTGGGTTAAACTCTTTTAAAGAAAAATTCTATTAAAGGCAGGAATAGGAAAATGAAAAAACTGCTTCCACTATTTATCAGTGCAGCAATTGGCAGCCTGAGTTCATCAGCTTTTGCTGATACGCTAGCTGAAGTTTACGACCAAGCAAAACAGAACGATCCACAACTTCTTCGTTCAGCAGCGCAGCGCGATGCCGCTTTTGAAGCAGTAACGTCAAGCCGTAGTGATTTGCTACCACAAATTAACCTAACAGCGAACTACGACATTAACCGTGGTGACAGAGATACTTCAGGTCAAGGTAGCTCAAGTATCGATAACAACACTTGGGGAGCAGCTATCGGCTTCACTCAAGAGCTTTATCAACGTTCTTCATGGATCACGCTCGATACAGCAGAAAAAAGTGCTCGTCAGGCTGATTCAGCATACGCGGCAGAGCAACAAGCTTTGATCCTGCGTGTAGCAACCGCATACTTCGAAGTACTTCGATCTCAAGATAACCTAGAATTTGTTCGTGCCGAAAAAGCAGCAGTTGCTCGTCAACTAGAACAAACAAAACAACGTTTTGAAGTAGGTCTTTCAGCAATCACCGATGTACATGATGCACAAGCTCAGTACGATGGCGTTTTGGCAGACGAAGTCTTAGCAGAAAACACTCTGATTAATAACTATGAAGGTCTACGTGAGATCACAGGTCAAGAACACTCTAACCTAAGCATCCTAGATACTGACCGTTTCTCTGCAAGCAAATCTTCCGAGTCGGCTGTTGCACTTGTTGAACAGGCTGAGCAGAAGAACCTTAGCCTACTTGCAGCGCGTATCTCTCAAGACGTAGCAAAAGATAACATCTCACTAGCAAGCTCTGGTCACTTACCAAGCCTGACATTAGATGGTAGCTACTCTCTTGCAGATCAATCAAACAGCTCTCAAGATTATGACCAAGACAACCTAAACCTAGGCTTGAACTTAGTTGTACCTCTATACACAGGTGGCAACACTACTTCTTTGACTCGACAGGCTGAATACAACTACGTTGCGGCAAGTGAAGACTTAGAAGCAACCTACCGAAGCGTTGTAAAAGACGTACGTGCATTCAACAACAACATCACAGCTTCAATCGGTGCTCTACGCGCTTACGAACAGTCTGTAGTTTCTGCTCAGTCTGCTTTAGAAGCAACTGAAGCCGGCTTTGATGTAGGCACTCGTACTATCGTTGACGTATTAGATTCGACTCGTCGTCTATACGACGCGAACAAGAACCTTTCAGATGCTCGTTACAACTACATCCTAAGTGTACTTCAGCTTCGTCAAGCGGTTGGTACTCTAAGCGAACAAGATATTGTTGATGTAAACGCAGGTCTAAAAGTCGCAAGTAAGTAATTCTAAATTACACTAGCTACAGCTACAAAAATGCCGCTCATTGAGCGGCATTTTTATTATCTATTCAAAGCGAGATTTACTGCCTAGCTAAAAGCTTAGCACCAAAAGACTAGAAACTAGCCTCGACCACCCTTAATCGCTTTAATAATTTCAGTCGTAGAGCAGCCATCTTCAAAGTTAAGTACTTTCACTTCACCGCCAGCTGCAATTACTTCCGCACCACCAGCAATATCTTCAGGTTTGTAGTCACCACCTTTCACAAGAATGCTTGGTAAAACCTCAGAGATCAACCGTTGAGGTGTGTCTTCAGAAAACGGCACAACCCAATCAACTGCACCTAAGCCAGCCAATACCGCCATACGGCGATCGGTTGGGTTCACAGGGCGACCAGGGCCTTTCAAGCGCTTAACAGACTCGTCAGTATTAACGGCAACGATCAAGCGGTCACCTAGCTCAGCTGCGTGGTTCATGTAAGAAACATGGCCGGCATGCAGAATATCAAAGCAGCCATTGGTCATAACGACCTTCTCACCTTTCGCTCGAGCACGTTTCACTGCTTCAACCAGTGCCGCTTCCGAGATCACACCATAATCTGTGTCTTGGCTGCCGTGAATCGCTTCCGCTAACTCAATCGTAGACAGTGTAGATGTACCAAGCTTACCAACTACCACGCCAGCAGCCGCATTCGCTAATGCACACGATTCATCAAGTGGTTTCCCCGCAGCAACAGAAGCCGCCAGAACTGAGATAACCGTATCTCCAGCACCCGTCACGTCGTACACTTCTTTCGCTTGAGTCGGTAAATGGAATGGTGCCTGACCTTTACGTAGTAACGTCATACCGTTCTCACTGCGAGTCACCAATAAAGCTTCAAAGTCATACTTCTCGATCAAGGCAATACCCTTCTCGATAAGATCTTCTTCTGACTTAACTTTACCTGTAACTAGCTCAAACTCTGCCATATTTGGTGTAAGTAATGTCGCACCACGGTAGCGCTCTAAATCCGCGCCTTTTGGATCGATGAATACTGGAACATTTGATGCGCGTGCTTTTTGAATGAAGCTCTGTACATGCTCTAATGCACCCTTCGCATAATCTGACAAGATAACCGAGCGGACATTTGGCAGTGCTTGCTCCATGCGAGACAGAATAAACTCTGGATTGGTGTTTTCAAATTTGTCTTCAAAATCAAGACGAATCAACTGCTGACCACGGCTCATAACTCGTAGTTTTGTGATGGTTGGATAGTCTTCTAACTCAACAAAATCACACTTAACCTTCAGCGCACCCAAAGTGTTTTTCAACACCTCGGCTGGCTCATCTTTACCTGTTAAACCAACAACATGAGCATGACCGCCAAGCGAGGCAATATTCATTGCTACGTTAGCAGCACCACCAGGGCGCTCCTCGTTATTTTCTACTTTTACCACAGGCACTGGCGCTTCTGGTGAAATACGGCCAGTTGGACCATACCAGTAACGATCAAGCATGACGTCACCGACAATAAGAACACCTGATTGGCTGTAGTCAGGTAGAATTGGTTTCATTGTTGAGCTCCAAAAATCGAATCTGGCTAGAGTCTAGCACACTGATTACAGTGGCTAAACCTTAGAAAAATGAGTAAAGCCTACCTCGATAGGCACTGTGACAGCTAAGCGAAAGACAAGCTACGCTTCCATCCACTGCTTCCATGCTTGAACAACATGTTCTCTTTCCATTTCAAACTTTTCAATCGCCACATCCGCATCAAGATTGAGTAGATTACGGTGGTGGATTTCATCTCTTAACGTTGTATAAGCATGGGTTAATGCCACCCCTTGTTGCTCGTCCATAATCCCTTGTGACAACAGGCTTTCAAAGATTCTGACATTGTCACACCAACGAGTAAGCTTTGGCTTCTCATTACTGTATCGAAGGACTAAATATTGCGCCAAGAATTCAATATCGGTAATGCCACCAGCATCCTGCTTTAGCATGAATCGATCAGCTTTTTTACCGCCGAGGTGATCACGCATTTTTTCTCGCATATCCACTACCGCCTTCTTCAACGTTGCTTCATCACGTTGTAGGCATAACACCTCATGACGTGTTTTATTGAATGCGGAAGCCAATAAGTCATCGCCGTAAATCATGCGAGCGCGTGTCAAAGCTTGGTGTTCCCAAGTCCACGCGTCATTGTGCTGATACTCGTCAAAGGCATCGGTTGGACTCACCAACAGGCCAGATGCACCAGAAGGGCGTAAACGAGTGTCGACTTCGTACAGAATGCCGGAAGCGGTTCTGGTCGAGAAAATATGAATAATACGCTGCGCTAATCTTAAGTAGAATTGGCGTCCATCGATCTCTTTCTTACCATCAGTATAGATATGTACCGGGCAGTCATGCATAAACACAATATCGAGATCGGAATTATAACCAAGCTCCCAACCGCCCACTTTGCCATAACCGACAACAGCAAAACCACGACCTTCACGATCTTTAAGATGTGTCGGCTCACCAAACTTTGCTGACACCTGTAACCAAGCCTGGTTAACTCCGGCTTCAACAATGGCTTCCGCTAAGTAGGTCAAATGATCACTAACCTTCATGACAGGTAGAGCACCCGCAATATCCGCAGCTGCGATCCTCAAAATACAAGTCTGCTTAAACTGACGCAGACCTTCCATCTGTTGCTCCATATCATCTTCAGGGATACGGGCTAGGTAATCACGCAATTCGGTCTTGTAAGACTCTAAGGGTACTGGATTGTAGAGTTGCTGAGGATCGATAAGTTCATCTAACAGAATTGGGTAACGACCCAGCTGTTCTGAGATCATCGGGCTTGCTGTACATAAGCGAACTAACTGAGTCAACGCAGCAGGGTGTTCATCTAGTAGTTCAAGGTAAGTGGTACGCGTAACGATTTTTTGCAGTAGATGCAGCACTCGAGATAAACCAAACTCGGCATCCTTAGCGGTGTACAGCGCTTGAAACACTTTAGGCATCAAGCGATTCAGAACTTCTCGTCCACGTGGGCCAAGGGTTTTTTTAGCCAAATCGGCTTTAAACTGAATGATCGTTCTCGCAGCTTCAGGCGGGCTAGCAATCGCAATATCATGCTCCAGTACTTGTTCAATCACGTCTGGTTTATGGGCCATATCCCACAGTTCACTAAAGTGACTCGCGATTGGATTGGCGTCATCTTCATCGACACCAATCAGATCTTCGAACACAGTATGTACATTCGCCATATGAGTTCGAGTTGCCGCAATCAAACTGTCCCAATCAGTGAATTGCATTGCGACAGCGAGTTGCAACTGTTCGAATTCACCATCAGGTAAGGTTTGAGTTTGCTTATCAGCCATCGCTTGTAATAGGTTCTCAAGGCGACGCAGAAACAGGTAAGCCTCGCGTAAATGCCTTACCTCTTGGGACTCTAGCAGATGAAGAGACTCAATCGCACTTAACGTTTCCAATAGACCTCTACCACGAAGGCTAGGTTCACGCCCACCACGAATCAATTGGAAAACTTGCGCAATAAACTCCACTTCACGAATACCACCAGAGCCAAGTTTGATGTTATTTGAGAGGCCACGACGGCGAACTTCACTGCTGATCATCGACTTCATACGACGCAAAGATTGAATCGCACTGAAATCAATATAACGACGGAAAACAAACGGGCGTAGCATTTGGCGAAGCTCTTGATACTCAGGATACATTTCGCTGCCCATCACTCGCGCTTTGACCATCGCGTAGCGTTCCCAATCACGACCTTGTTCTTGGTAATAATCTTCAAGTGCTGCATAGCTCATCACAAGTGGACCACTCTCACCAAATGGACGTAAACGCATGTCGACTCGATAACAGAATCCATCAAAGGTTTGCTGGTCAAGTGCCTTGATAATACGTTGCCCCAAGCGTGTGAAAAATTGTGCGTTGGCGATACTTCGTCTTGCACCCTGGGTTTCGCCATTCTCAGGATAGGTAAAAATCAGGTCAATATCAGAAGAGAAATTGAGCTCCCCCCCCCCTAGCTTGCCCATACCAATGATCAACATTGGCTGTGCTTCACCTTGTTCATTACAAGGTGTACCCCACTCTGTACAACAAATATCGTACTGCCATTGATAGGTCTCGAAGATCATCGCCTCAGCCAACATCGATAGGTGACTTAAGCTCTGTTCTAGCTCCCATGAGCCCATAAAATCACGCCAAGCAATGTAGGTCATTTCTCGATTGCGAAATTGACGCAGCACGCGCTGACCGCTCATTTCATCGGTGCAGCCAGAAAGTAATTCAGCCAGTCGTTCTCGGTACCCTTCAGCACGTTCTTCGCATGCCAACATATTAGGTAAATCACCACACAAAACCGTATCACGCTGCAAGCAATCACTAATAAAACAGCTTAAACCGAGTACACGTTTAAGATCCTCAGTCAGTGGCTCAGGCCAAGTATTGATGGCTTCACTTTGATGCTCTAATAATTGCTCAAAAGCAGACTGTGAGTGAGTGACGATTTGAGAAGGCAATGGCATGTTTCTTCCTTGTATAAGCTGCGCGCTGAACAATCGGTTTATCGATTCAGTTCTTCAATAACGAGTTTTCATAACTAAAGATAAGTTATACCAAAGTTACGCCAATAAAAAACGCCCACATTAGCAATGTGGGCGTTTTATCGATTAACTTATCTGGTTGAGCTTACAACCTAGAAAAAGTCTCTGGGAATAAGCCTTTACGGATGAAGATTAGGTGCTAAGGACTAAACCTTAAATTGCTTAATCTTACCGTCGAGTTCTTGCGCGTTGCTCTCCATAAGCTGAGAGGTCTCTAACAGCTCACCAACAACCACAACTGAAGCTTCGACAAGTTCACGAACATTGGTCAGGTTGACACTCATCTCTTCTGCAACGCTGCTCTGTTGACCTGCAGCTGTCGCGATTTGGAAGTTCATGTCATTGATTTGGTTAACTTGGCTTACGATACCATCAAGCTCTGTGCCAGCATTAGTCACCAAATCAACGCCTTCAGCCGCTTCAACAACACTCTTCTCCATCAGCTCTACCGCAGAATTAGCACTGCTTTGTAGGTGACTGATCATGTCCTGAATCTCTACCGTCGCTTGTTGAGTACGCTGCGCAAGGTTACGAACCTCATCGGCAACAACCGCAAAGCCTCGACCCGCTTCACCTGCACGCGCCGCTTCGATCGCAGCGTTCAATGCTAAAAGGTTTGTCTGTTCTGAAATGCCTTGGATAGTACCAACCACACTACCAATTGAGTCAACGCGCTCTTCAACTTGGTTTACCGCTGCTGCAGATGCTGCGATATCTGAAGATAACTCACTCATCTTAGAAACTGAGCCTTGAACGAACTTCTGACCGGTCAATGCTTGGCCTGATGCCTGTTCCGTCAATGAAGAAGCGCTTTGTGCATGCTCGGCTACAGTTTGCACCGTAGAGGTCATCTCGCTCATTGCTGTCGCAAGCTGATCGATCTCATTGAACTCTTCTTGAGCTGACTCTTTGGTTTCAGACATGCTGATGGTCATCACTTCCGTCAGAGCAAACAGTTCATCAGAAGAGGCCACCTGAGTTTTGATCATGTCGTTCAGTTGGACACGAGTTTTTTCAAGTTCACGTGCCACATCGCCGTATTCATCTTTACAATCCATTTGAATCGGCACTGATAGGTTCTTATCGGCCATAGTTTTAATTGCGTCATTAAGGTATTGAGTCTGACGCAGCATAACGCGAGCCGCAGCTAATAGAAGAATCACAAACACAATGATCATCAAGGCTGTTTGCCAAGCCACTTGAACTAGGTAAGTCTCGTAATGCTGTTGTGCGACTTGCGCATTGTTGGTTACAGCAAGCAATGAATCGTAAAACGTACTTGCGTCCCAAAGCTGCTTCGAAATGATCAAGATAGTGCTGAATATCATCAGCATAATCATTTTCGGAACGAGACGAACGTCAGAGATTATCCTTTCCCACGGCTTGAATGACAGTTTAGTCATTGTCAGTTCTCCATTAATTCTTATATATTGATGGCTTCTATATCCGCGAGGTGGCTATGTCAGTCAAAGTTCGCGATTTATTTTGAGCCTCGTATGAATGTTGAATAATACCAAAGACGCCACTAAGCCGATGAGCTTATTGTCACTGATTCTCTCTTTCTTAGCGTTATTTGTGATCTCAGGCTTATTGTTCGTACCGATCGATAAAGAATCGAAACAAGTCCTTATCGGCCTCGATTTTATAATCTGTAGTGTTTTTCTTTTTCAGCTCACTATTGATCTATTCAGATCACAAAACAAAAAAGAATATATAAAAGTACACTGGATCGATTTCTTGGCAAGCATCCCAATGATCGAGCCTCTTCGTTTCGCTCGCATTTTTCAGATCCTGCGTGTCATTCTTGTTCTTCGTTCGGGTAAACGCGTTCTCAGAGAGCTATTTCGCAACCGCAAAGAAACCACCCTCGCCTCGATTATATTGCTGCTGGTCATTCTCCTGACCATAGGAGCCGGAACAATACTGCTGTTAGAGCACAAAGACCCCAACGCCAACATTACCACTGGACAAGATGCTTTGTGGTGGGCTTTCGTTACCATCAGTACCGTAGGATATGGCGATCATTATCCAGTCACGAGTTCAGGAAAATTAGTCGCTTCTCTGGTGATCATTTGCGGTGTGGGTGTGTTTGGTATGATTTCAGGCTTGATCACTTCTTTGATTACCTCCCCAACTCACCTTGAGAATCAACGCGCTGAAAGCAAAGAGAAGCATCTTGAGAAGATCATTGAGCAACAACAGAAAATCCTCGAACGACTAGAGAAGCTCGAACAACAAATAAAAAAATAGGGCCGAAGCCCTATTTTCAAATTCATACTTATATTGATACAGGTGTTGAATTTAGTCTTGCCAATATGGCTCAACCTCAACACTGATTTGGCGTGTCTGTTCCATCGCATGCAAAATGGACACTTCTTGACGAGCCAACCAACGCTCTAGCTGAACCTTCTCATCGCCTTCCAACTTCTCAGTTAACGGCTCTAATGTTTTCAGTGCCAGCAAGTCATCAATGCCTTGCACCATATCGGCCCATGGCAAACGGAAGCTGTTGCGCTCATCGTCGTCATACAAACTCGCAAAACCGACGCCAGAGTATAGATTACGCATCAAACGGTATTGCTGATCGATATACGCTTGGCTGGTCATCACTCGCTCTGGAGGGAAAGCTTCCATCAAGTCAGCCCATGTACGATCGAGTTGCTGCACCGAAAACCATTCGATACCACGCCCCATTTGTTCACGCGCTTTCTCATCTAAGAAAGGTTGCCAGCCACGAGATAAGATCCAGCGGCTCAGATCTAACAATAAACCAGTGTAACGAGCAGAGCTCAACAAGGTAAGCAGCTCTTCACGATCGGGAAGTTGCTCTTGCATCTCTTTAAGCTCAGCAACCAAGAACTTGCGCGCATCGAGTTTACGTAGCACATGGCCTTTATCTTCCAACAAGTCTTCGAAGTGATCATAGCTTTTCAGCCAATCGAGCTCTTGCTCAAGCCACTTGAGCTCTTGGCGTAAAATAGCACTTGCACGTCTTGGGACAATACCACCATAGATAGTGAAGGTTTGACGAATAAAGCTGAGCGAGTGGCTGATCTCATGCAGTGCTTCAATAGATTGGCGCTCGGTGAAGATCTGCTCATGATAGTGCCAATGAGCGAGAGCGTGCTCTAAAGATTGAATGAAACACGATTCAACGGTATCACTTTTATCAGTATCAACTAAAGTCAAAGGAGTAACTTCATCTCCTTGATAACCTTGAGCAAGGCGGTAACCCTTAGCTGCTTTACTTAGGTTACCCAAACGCATGCCACCTTGCTCGCAGAATTGACGAGACAATGTAAATAGCGCATCCGTTTGACCGGATTTAAGCTCCAATTCGACTTCGCAAATCGGTTCTTGCAGGTCGCCTGATTCAACGAAGCCCTGGTCGAATGCGACCTCGACTTGGCTACCATCAGGCATACCAATCAACCACTGCTCACGCGTGAAGTTGGTAGAGAATAGAGGAGTCAGCTCAGCTTGCAACGTTTCGATGTCTTTACCTGCTGGCCAGATGTCCTCTGGGTGCAGGGCTAACTTAGGTTCGTTGCTGTCGTGTTCTGCATTGTATTCAGGCCTTTGATGTAGGCCAGCAACCACACGACCAGCCGTCTTTACGGTTTGTACAAATACGTCATCAAAGCGTCGAATGCGTAAGCCTGTATCGTGCTTACGTAGCCAGTTGTCAGCGGTGTCAAAGTAGATGTTACCTAGCTCACGACAACTGTGCTGAAGTACTTTAGTTTCAGCAATTTTATTGCGTAAAGTCTCTGAAAATTCAGGAGAAACAAAAAACTTCAGTTCTATCTCGGTTTCCATAGTTATACCTTTCTGTGAAGATAGGGACAGGATATTGCCAATTTGAAAAGTCGGCAAGTCAGAAATATCGCCCTTATGATGATCTAAAACAGTTTTAATGAGAGATTGATTAGGTTAACATGCGCGACTTTGTAGCCATCGCTTAACATTTCACCATGAATATGGTGTATGTTGTTTTAAGGTTATTATTTATTAGGTTGGATGACCATGCCAGTAAATACAATTATGGGGTTATTTGCAAAGTCCCCAATTAAACCTTTGCAGCGTCACGTAGTATGCGTGAACGAATGTTGTTCTCACCTAGTTAATTTCTTTGAAGTTTCTTCAAAAGGTGACTGGGAAAAAGCATCAGAAATTCGAGCTCAAATTTCTCACCTTGAGAAAGAAGCTGACGTACTAAAACGTGAAATTCGCCTTAAACTTCCTCGTGGTTTGTTTATGCCAGTTGATCGCACCGATATGTTGGAGCTATTAACGCAACAAGACAAACTCGCAAACCTAGCGAAAGACATTGCTGGCCGTGTATATGGTCGTCAACTTGTCATTCCTGATCCTATGCAAGAAAACTTCATCGCTTACGTTAAACGTTGTCTAGATGCAGCGAACCAAGCACAAAACGTAATCAATGAATTAGACGAATTACTTGAGACTGGCTTTAAAGGCCGTGAAGTAACACTCGTTGCCGAAATGATTCATCAATTAGATGTAATTGAAGATGACACGGATGCGATGCAGATCGAACTACGCCAACAACTAATGGCGATTGAAGGCGACCTGAATCCAGTTGATATCATGTTCTTATACAAAATTCTTGAATGGGTTGGTGGTATTGCAGATCAAGCACAGCGTGTTGGCGCTCGTCTTGAAGTAATGCTTTCTCGATCTTAAATCATACGTTAACCATATAACGAAGAGCATTTTTTGAACAAACCACTTATGCGCTGAGTATTTCTCTCGCTGAGCGGTTTTTTGCGTCTAAATTTGTTCCGCTTGTTATCAAACAACTAGGTATTACGATGGATATCCTTGCTAACTACGGCACTGTCCTGATTATTGTTGCAGCAGCTTTCGGTTTCTTGATGGCTATTGGTATTGGTGCAAATGACGTTGCGAACGCAATGGGCACTTCAGTAGGCTCTAAAGCTCTAACCGTTAAACAAGCGATCATTATCGCAATGATCTTTGAATTCGCAGGTGCTTACCTTGCGGGCGGCGAAGTAACAGACACGATCCGTAAAGGTGTTATCGAAACGTCTCTATTCGCTCATCAACCTGATGTACTTGTGTACGGCATGATGTCAGCACTTCTTGCTGCTGGTACATGGCTACTTCTCGCTTCTTACATGGGTTGGCCTGTTTCTACGACTCACTCAATCATCGGTGCGATCATCGGTTTTGCTTGTATTTCTGTAGGTACTGAAGCGGTAGACTGGAACAGTGTTCAAGGTATTGTGGGCAGTTGGATTATCACACCCGTTATTTCCGGCTTCTTCGCTTACGTGATATTTGTAAGTGCTCAACGACTGATTTTTGATACTGAGAACCCGCTATTCAACGCGAAGCGCTTTGTACCGGTATACATGTTCATCACAACGATGGTGATTGCACTTGTAACCATCAAGAAAGGTCTTAAGCACGTTGGTCTTCACCTAAGCAACACTGAAGCGTGGGTTTGGGCTGCTGGCGTTTCTGCTCTTGTTATGATCGGCGGTTACCTATACATCCAGAAGAAATTTGCTAACCGCGAAGAAGACCACGGCTTTGCTGGTGTTGAAGGCATCTTCTCGGTACTAATGGTTATCACAGCGTGTGCGATGGCATTTGCACACGGTTCAAACGATGTTGCAAACGCGATTGGTCCACTGTCTGCTGTTGTATCAACCGTTGAGCACATGGGCGAAATCACAGGTAAGAGTACTATCGCATGGTGGATTCTTCCTCTAGGTGGTTTCGGTATCGTTGTTGGTCTTGCAACAATGGGTCATAAAGTAATGGCAACCGTTGGTACTGGTATTACAGAATTAACACCAAGCCGTGGCTTTGCTGCACAACTTGCAACGGCCTGTACGGTAGTACTAGCTTCAGGTACTGGCCTTCCAATATCTACTACACAAACCCTCGTTGGTGCAGTATTAGGTGTTGGTTTTGCTCGTGGTATCGCAGCACTAAACTTAGGCGTTGTACGTAATATCGTGGCTTCTTGGATTGTGACACTGCCAGCAGGTGCTCTACTTGCTGTTGTGTTCTTCTACGGAATTCAAGCTGCGTTTACTATGTAATCGCGACTGCGTTAGTGAATACTAGCGTCAGAATAGTGTGAGCTTCAGTAACGATATGTAAATGCCATGTCATTATTGACTCAAACGCACAGAAAGGGAGGCTTTGCCTCCCTTCTTTGTTGCACCGCATAAAGAAACTAAATATTATTTGCTGATTGAGGCTGACTCATACGCCTACCCAATTTGAATCGTTAAGGGATTTACTGTGAAAAAACTGATTAGCTTAGTTTTGTTCGCAATGCTTGCGGCTCCAGCTGCCTTTGCACAAGACCGTTATATTGCTGACAAACTATTTACTTATATGCATTCTGGCCCAAACAACACCTTCCGTATCATCGGCAGTGTTGATGCTGGTGAAAAGATTACATACCTACAAACTAACAAGAGCACGGGTTACACCCAGATTCAAGACAACCGCGGCCGTAAAGGTTGGGTTGAAAGTAAGTTTGTAAGCACAAAAGAAAGCATGGCACTACGTATGCCCAAGCTAGAGAAAGAGCTGACTGAAGTTAAAGGCAAGCTAGCGAACGCTCGCCAGAGTGCTGACAGCGAAAAAGCAGGCCTAGCGAGCTCTCTAGATTCTCGTAACAAGCAGATTGCTGAACTTGAGCAAAACTACAGCGAGATTAGCCAACAGCTAACGAGCTCTCAAACAGAGAACCGTGAACTGCGCGCTAAGCTAGACACTCAAAAAGACGACCTACTATTAAAGTACTTCATGTACGGTGGTGGTGTTGCGGGTATTGGTCTACTTCTTGGCCTTGTTCTGCCACACATTATGCCTCGTCGCAGAAAGTCACCAAACGGTTGGGCGTAGACTTAACGCTTGTCTCAGGTACAGTAAATTCAGTATCGAATATCAAAAAGGAGCACCGAGGTGCTCCTTTTTATTTGCCTGTCATCTAGTGCCCTTGAAACTCGCTAGCCTTTCCACTCGTACAGAGCTGGGATTTCTATCTTCTGCTGGTTGAACTCTATGATCACCGATTGTGGCTTAATCTCGAGTAACTGAATGTCTCGCCCAATCCAATCCCCTTGCGCCACCTCTTGGCCATTCACTTTGACCCAACGCTTGGTTTCGCTACTCGAATACATGTGAGTTTGTAAGTCTAACTTAGGTAACACCCCAGACAAGCTATTGGTATGCGTTTCCAACTCAATGACCTGTGACCCTACTTGTCCTGCAGGTCTTGAATCCATCGGTTCAGGTGCGCTTTGTTGATCACCCATGATAGATTCAAGCTTCAATGCTAAATCAGGTGGTAACTCACTGAGGTCTAGCCCTTGCAATAAATCACTGTCCGATTGCAGAGCCCTACCCTCATTGCTTGCACCTGGCTGAACCTCAGGCTGAGCCAGTGATAGCTCTGACTCTTCTGATGTTCGCGCACTGCTCTCCGAGCTAGCAACAGGCACAATAGCTCCACCAGCGACATTCGTACTTTCAGAGTCAATCTTTGCATACATTTCTTGGCGCGGAAGTGTTTTCAAAGGTTGGCTTGCCGGTGCCGGACGAACGGCGAACAGTACTTCGTCTTCCGCACCCGCTGACGCGGCTTCCATGCTTGCTATGTCAGCCTCAGATATTTGAGAGTCAAAGTCTGACGGAAGCTTTAACTCTGGTAGATCTACATTGGCAACTTGGCTAATCGAGTTTTGCTGTTGATTGTATGATTGATAAACCAAGGTACCGCCTACCAACAAAGAAGGCACAAGCAAAAGAAGTAACCCCATGGCTAACGACGAACCACGTTTGTTGCTGATGCCCTTTGCCGAGTTCGGCACATGGTGATTTTGGTAGCCTTTAAAGCTAGGTTTATTGATAGATGATTGTGTAACCGAAGACTGATTCAGCTCGTGCATAATACGTGACATTAGCTTGCCCCTCCACTTAATGACATCAACTTCGGAGAATCAAGCTGAGCTAATCTTTGCAACCTTGCTAATGTTCGTTGACCTGCGATGCCGTCAACCGACATACCTTGCCAAGTTTGAAACGCTTCAACCTTCATTTTTAATTCGTAATCAAATACATCACTACCAGACACAACCTCTCCCAACACCTCAGAAAGCAACAAATCGAGCAAAGCCACAGCTTCACCTTGGTAACCCTCTTTCAGCGTCTCTCGCAGCGGCTGTTTCCAAACCGCGACATAATCACCCTGCCAGATCTGCTCTAGAGATTGCTTAGGCATGACTAAGAGTTTTTCGTTAACCAGTAGTTCGACAGAATCTTGTGATACGCCATAAAGCACAGCAAACACAGATTCTTGTTCTATGTCTAAGTTCAACACCACAGGAACACCTAACTCAAGTAGGTCATCCAAGCTAGATTGTTGCTGTTCACATACGAAAACACTTTGCGGCTCGCTTAGACATAAACCGTCTCGCAATGAAGACTGGTATCCCCAAAGGGTGTATAAATCCTTGATAGCCAGCGAGCGGTTAGTCCCTTGCATCAAGTGTTGTTGAATATGTGCTGGCAGTGCGAACTTGTCTGTCTCAAACTCAACCACCTCAGGCGTATCCGCGACTAACGACCGTTGCATCTTTGCTGAGCCTACAGCTTGGACTTCATTTGAAGGTTTGGTTGTTAACCATGAATCTATGTACGTTGGGGCAAAGTTAAAGGTTGCCATCGCAAGTGCGACACTCAAGGTAGCTGCACCAGCGTACTGAACGAACTTTGGTAGCACGCTCGCTGCGCGAGGTTTATCGACATGATAAACCTCGGCCTGAAAGGACATAACCTGCTGACACGCTCGGTTAACCGTTTCATTGCTCGGTGTTTGCTCTCCCTCATGAAAAGCTAACTGCAGCGCCTTATCACACACCAAGTTAATCAGCCTTGGAATGCCATGAGTATATTGAGCAATCAGCTTGACGGAGCGATTCGAGAACAACATCTGCTCGCCACCTGCCGTCTCCAGACGAAACGCGATGTACTTACCGGTCTCTTCAATATTGAGAGGCAATAAATGGTAACGCCCTGTAATACGCTGCGCCAATTGACGCAGTTGCGTGGTCTGCAAATGCTGTTGTAATTCAGGTTGACCAACCAACAATACTTTTAATAGCTTACGACTGTCTGTTTCCAAATTGGTCAGAAGGCGAAGCTGCTCCAACACATCGGCAGCAAGGTGTTGAGCTTCGTCTATCACCAATAAGGTTTGAATGCCCTCTGCATGGCTATCCAATAAGAAGTAGTGAATCGCCTGACTCAGCTGCTTCAGCGATGCTTGTTCTGGGTACTCGACCTCAAACTCATCGCAGATAGCTTCAAGTAAATCTGTATTGGAAAATGTAGGGTTAAGTATAAGGCCGGCTTGAGTCTGATTATCGAGTGAAGACAACATCGCCTTAGCGACCGTTGTTTTCCCTGTACCCACCTCACCAGTAAGCATCGCAAAGCCCCCACCCTCGCCTAAACCGGCTTGTAGGTTCTGCATCGCCTCTTGGTGGCGCTGACTTAAAAACAAGTAGCGAGAATTTGGTACAATCGAAAATGGCATCTCAACGAAGCCAAAATATTCCTTATACATGTGCTGCCCTATAATTACGATTAATGGAAAGTACCATTGCTCGCAGTAAAGTCCAGCAGTGATAAAACATTTCGAGGTGATAAGTTGCAAATATACGATAGCCTACCAAAAGACAATGGGCTACAGCGCTATCTAGTCGGTGGAGCGGTACGCGATAAGCTGCTCAATATTGATAGTTATGATAGAGATTGGGTCGTGGTAGGAAGTACCCCTCAAGAAATGGAAAGCCTTGGCTTTACTGCTGTCGGAAAAGATTTCCCTGTATTCTTACACCCAAAAACCAAAGAAGAGCACGCACTGGCTCGTACGGAGAGAAAGTCAGGTTCGGGTTATACAGGTTTCGAGTGTTACTTTGCACCAGATGTGAGTTTGGAAGAAGACCTCATGCGTCGCGATCTGACTATCAACGCTATTGCTCAAGATGATGAAGGCCAACTTTATGATCCTTACCATGGCCAGAAAGATCTCTCCGATCGTATCTTAAGACACGTATCGGACGCTTTTGTTGAAGATCCTCTTCGCGTGCTACGTGTGGCTCGCTTCGCTGCCAAGCTTCACCATCTCAACTTTACAGTTGCCCCAGAAACCATGGTGATGATGGCAACAATCGTTGAATCAGGAGAACTGGCACACCTTACAGCCGAACGAGTTTGGCAAGAGTGGCACAAATCACTCAGTACACCACACCCAGAAGTGTTCCTTTCTGTATTGAAAGAGTGTGGTGCATTGGCAATCGTATTACCTGAGATTGACGCTCTATTTGGCGTCCCTCAACCTGAGAAATGGCATCCTGAAATCGACACAGGCATTCACACTCTGATGGTTGCTCAACAAGCTGCACTATTAAGCCCATCGTTACCGGTACGCTTTGCTGCTCAAGTGCATGACTTAGGTAAAGGCGTTACACCTGAAAGTGAATGGCCAAGCCACAAAATGCATTGCCACACAGGTTTGAAAATCATTAAGAAGCTATGTGAACGAGTGAGAGTACCCAACGAATTCAGAGATCTTGCTCTGTTAGTGTGCGAGCAGCATTCTAATATCCATCGTGCTAGTGAGCTCAAACCTACAACCTTCCTTAAGGTTCTCAACAAGTTCGATGTTTGGCGTAAACCAGAACGACTCAACGACATCTTGCTTTGCTGCCAAGCTGACCACGCAGGCCGTAGAGGGTTAGAAGATCAGCCTTACCCTCAAAAGGCTCGTTTTGAAGCGGCCTATCAAGCGGCGCTTCAAGTTGAAGTAAAAGCGATCATTGCTGATGGCTTTAAAGGTAAAGATATTCGAGAAGAGCAAGAGAAGCGCAGAGCGGTGGCTATTGAAGGATCTTTATCAGAACTCACTGATAGTTAGTCGTAAGCACGCATTAAAAAACCCGCAACTAAGCGGGTTTTTCCGTTTCAATCTGTAGGACGAAACATTTGTCTTCGTAAGTCGAGCGCTACTGCATCATCAAGAAAGCAAATAGACCAAAACCTAGAATCAGGCGGTAGATAACAAACGGTGTCATACCCATACGAGAGATAAGCTTCAAGAAGAAGTGGATACAGATATAAGCACTAATGAAAGAAACCACGATTCCCGTTAGCAAAGTGCCCACATGAATTGGGTCACCACTGGTCACTAACTTCAGACCCAAATAACCACCAGCTAGAGTGATGATTGGGATAGACATCAAGAAAGAGAATCGAGCTGCTGCTTCACGTGTAAAACCAAGATACAGCGCCGCGGTAATGGTTGCGCCAGAACGAGACGTGCCCGGAATGATCGCCATTGCTTGAGCAAGACCAATAAATAACGCCTTTTTCCAACCCGCTTGGTATTCGTCATCACGCAGGCTTGAGTTCTTATCCACCCACCATAACAACAGACCAAAGATAATCGTTGTCGTTGCGATCACCCACGCGCTACGCAGATAAAGCTCAACAATATCTTTCATCAACAGACCAAAGATACACGCAGGAATCGTCGCGAGAATGATCATCCACGCTAACTTCGCTTCCTTGCTGCGATCGCCTTTAAACACTGAACCAAAGAATGCGCTCAACAAAGAGACGACTTCTTTACGGAAATAGATCACTACTGCGGCCAAAGTACCGACATGGACAGCAACATCAAAAGCCAAACCCTGATCTTCCCAGCCTAAAACCGCTGATGGAAGAATCAAGTGTGCAGAACTGGAAATAGGTAAAAACTCAGTAAAGCCTTGCACCAACGCCAACATAAACGCTTCAAAATAACTCATTACTTACCTTAAAAATTATAGTTTTATATCTACGACAGAGAGCGAGTCTAATTGCTGCATCTTCTGCCATATTTCACTGACGGTTCTTCCGTCTTGCGGGATCACTCTCGCAGGACAAAGATCATAAAGCGGTTGTGTTACAAAAGGATATTTGTAGATATCACTGCGTGGTAATTCTGGTTCGCGCTCAGAAACCACCTCTCCAAACAGCACAATATCAAGATCGAGTTTTCGGTCTTGAAGTTTGTGCGCATCTTGAGAGCGACCCCATTTAAACTCAATTGTACGCAGCTGCTGTGAAAATTCAGTCAATGAGAGTGACGTGTCGAGCTCTATCACAAAGTTATAAAACGGATGGCTATTAAAACCCACGGGCTCACAGTGATAGATTTTAGAACATTTAAGGTTAGTCCCTAACGATTGAAGCTCTGTCCATGCCACCCTTGCATGCTTATCGCGGTCTATGTTCGTGCCAACGCCAACATAGGCTATTGTCATGCTTGACCTCGTTCGATGACTACGCCAACGGCTTTTGCTTGCGGCACTGCGCCCGGTTTAGCTAAACGGATTTTAATCCAAGGTACAGAGAATTGAGTCATGATCAATTCAGCGACTTCTTCTGCCACACGCTCCACCAATAGGAATCGGCCATTCGCAATATGGTCAAGCACGGCAGTACTCACTGTCGAGTAATCCAAAGCATCAACCACATCATCACTCTTACCTGCTGGGCGGTTGTCATGAGCCATTTCAATATCAAGCACAAGTTTTTGTTTAATCTCTTGTTCCCAATCGTAAACACCGATCGTTGTAATTACTTCTAGCTGTTCAATGAAAACTTTATCCAATGCCATGACTTGTCCTTTTAGAGGTCGGATACCCATATTGGGGAAAAAAACGTATTATTTGCGTAATTCGAGATATGATATCAATTACTCTTGGATTGAGCATTATTTTCCCATCGCTAGGCTTATAACCGTTTAAGGAAAGACATGACCCCATTGGCACTAATCATGATCATTGCAGCCTATTTGCTAGGTTCAATCTCTAGTGCGGTCTTGATATGCCGAGTCTTAAGACTTCCTGATCCAAGAACGGTAGGCTCCAATAACCCTGGAGCCACCAATGTACTGCGCGTTGGCGGCAAAGGCGCAGCTGCTGCTGTCCTCCTGTGTGACATGCTGAAAGGCACCATCCCTGTCTGGCTTGGCTACTACCTCAATATCGACTCGATCATTTTAGGTGTAGTGGCGATTGCTGCTTGTCTTGGCCATATGTACCCAATATTCTTCCACTTTAAAGGTGGTAAAGGCGTCGCAACTGCACTCGGCGCTATCGCCCCAATAGGATTCGATCTAACCGGTATGATCATGGCGACTTGGTTGATTGTGGCTTTTTTGTTTCGTTACTCTTCTTTAGCGGCACTGGTTACTGTGTTGCTCGCACCTTTCTACGCTTGGTTAGTCAAACCTCAATACACACTGCCTGTAGCCATGTTGTGTTGTTTGATTGTGCTACGTCACCATCAGAATATCCGTCGCCTACTCGATGGCAGTGAGCCAAAACTCGGACAAAAAAAATCGGCTTAACCTTATATATCCGTTTGAATATACAGGTTTAAGCCGATCATTTTAAGGGTAAGAAGGTTACAGCAGGTGCTTATCTAAAAACGTCTTCAGCATTGTGTTCACAAACTCTGGTTGCTCTAACGAACTAATATGACCAGCGCCAGGAATCACCACTAATTCACTGCCCGTAATGCAATCGTGCATTAAGTATGACTCAAGTACCGGACGTGGTTTATCTTCTTGTCCTACAGCAATCAAAACAGGCAGAGCAAAGTTCTCTACCGACTCAATCATATCTCGACGTCCAAACACCATTCGACCAATTCGAGCCACTTCTTCAGCGTTCTCGCCCTCAAGAGCAGATAACTGCTGAGTAAAACCTTCCACTAAAGTTGGCGTATTGGTTTGAGCATCATTGGCAAAGAACAGTGGGACAACCGCTTCAACAATCGGTTGAGGAACCATCTTAGTTTGAGAAATGGTGTCTAGCATGCTGAAGTATTTAGCGTGCGCAACTTCTGGCTCTAAACCAACAAAGGTATCCATAAGTACCAAAGACTTGATTCGTGCAGGCGCTAACTCCGCTAACTCAGTCCCCCACATACCGCCAACTGATAAGCCAACCACTGAGAATTCTTCGATCTCTAAATGATCAAGCAGAGCCAAAACGTGCTGAGCGTAATCTTTCAAGTTACGCGTCGAAGTGGGTGCAGCCTGAGACTCACCATGAGACCAAAGCTCTGGAACAATACAGCGATACTGAGTTTTTAATGCTTCGATCTGCGGCTTCCACATTGCACTATCCCAAAGGTAGCTGTGGCCGAGTACAACAACAGGGCCTTGACCTTCATCTAGGTACGCCATCGATTGATTGTCTACTGTGAACTTGTTCATCTTCTTCCCTAATCTCTATCAGCAATTATTTATCGACATACAGTCGGTAAGCTAGGATATAAAAACGGCCGCACAAGGCGACCGTTTATCGAAACACTATAGTCAATTACGCAATTGGCTCTAGCTGGTCAATAGGCCAACGCGGTGTGGCATGAACAGACAAATCAGCCGTTTCGCCATTCTTCAAGCGCTGCATGCCCGCATAAGCGATCATCGCACCGTTATCTGTACAGAATTCTGTGCGTGGGTAGTACACCTCACCACCGATTTTCTTAGCAAGAGCTTCAAGCTCAACACGCAGTTGTTTGTTGGCACTTACACCGCCAGCAATCACTATACGTTTCATACCCGTTTCAACCAAGGCGCGCTTACACTTGATTACTAAGGTTGCGCAAACGGCTTCTTGGAAGGCATAGGCGATATCAGCGCGAGTTTGGTCATCATTATCGTTATCACGAATGGTATTCGCTGCGAACGTCTTCAGACCAGAAAAGCTCATATCTAACCCCGGACGATCGGTCATTGGGCGCGGGAACTTAAAACGACCCGGAGTGCCTTTTTCCGCCAAACGAGATAGCAGTGGACCACCAGGGTAATCTAAGCCCATCAGTTTCGCGGTTTTATCAAACGCTTCACCCGCCGCATCATCAATCGATTCACCAAGGATTCGGTATTCACCAATACCTTTCACTTCTACCATCATGGTATGCCCGCCAGAAACCAGCAGAGCCACAAATGGGAATGGTGGTGGGTTATCTTCTAGCATTGGCGCAAGAAGGTGACCTTCCATATGGTGAACAGGCACAGCAGGCACGCCCCACGCATAAGCAATACTGCGACCAATCGTTGCACCAACCAGCAGTGCACCCACTAAACCAGGGCCAGCAGTGTAAGCCACACCATCAATGTCTTTCGACGTTAGGTTCGCTTCAGCTAATGCCGCTTTAATAAGAGGAATTGTTTTTTTCACGTGGTCACGCGACGCTAGCTCAGGCACCACACCACCGTAATCGGCGTGCAACTTTACTTGGCTATATAATTGATGAGAAAGCAGCCCTTGCTCATCATCATAAATCGCGATTCCTGTTTCATCACAAGAGGTTTCAATACCAATAATGCGCATAATTTTCTCGGCACGCTTTCGTCTAAAATGGGAAATTAGCGCAATATTACCCTGCCTAAGCTCTTCAAACAAATATTGTACAGACTATAATCGACAAAGTGCTTTACAAAGCCACTGTGATCGGATTAAAATTCCGCACCATTTTTGATCAAGCTGGTTAATGGCCAAACACGAATAGAGAGTTAGCTCGATGGGTAACTTCTCTGATTTGGTACTGAGTAGCCAGCGATAATGAATAACCCCTGAGGTGAAAGGCATATGCCAATAGTTAAAGTACGTGAAAACGAACCGTTCGACGTTGCACTACGTCGTTTCAAGCGCTCTTGTGAAAAAGCAGGTATCCTTTCTGAAGTTCGCCGTCGCGAGCACTACGAAAAGCCAACTACAGTTCGCAAACGCGCTAAAGCAGCAGCTCAAAAGCGTCACGCTAAGAAGCTAGCTCGCGAAAACGCACGTCGCGTTCGCCTGTACTAATAACTTAATCCATAAGGACTGAGTTATGGCTCTTATTGAACAACTCAAAGAAGAGCAAAAATTAGCGATGAAAGCCAAGGACAAACCGCGCCTTGGCACTATCCGCTTAGCTCTTTCAGCAATTAAGCAACGTGAAGTTGACGAACGGATCACTCTGAACGACGACGACATTCTTGCTGTATTAGTTAAAATGGTTAAGCAACGTCGCGATTCTGTTGCTCAATATGAATCGGCAAATCGTCAAGATCTTGCTGACGTGGAAAAAGCAGAAATTACGGTACTTGAAGGCTTTATGCCTCAACCGCTAACTGATGAAGAAGTTATTGCACTACTTGATAGCGCAATCGCCGAAGCTCAACCAGCGGGCATGCAAGACATGGGTAAAGTAATGGCTATCTTGAAACCACAAATTCAAGGGCGTGCAGATATGGGTAAAGTTAGTGGTTTAGTTCGTTCTAAACTCGCTTAATCCCAAATCAAATTGCAACAAGCCGTGCAATCCTTCGGAACGCACGGCTTGTTTGTATCTGTAACCTATTCAAACTATTATTATCCACACTCTCAGTTAGTGCATTTTTCTAAGGTTTTATGGCAGGACACATCCCGCGTAGTTTCATCGATGATCTCCTAGCGCGTCTCGACATTGTCGACATTGTGGACGCACGCGTGAAACTTAAGAAAAAAGGCAAAAACTATGGTGCTTGTTGCCCATTCCACAACGAAAAGACCCCTTCTTTTAGCGTAAGCCAAGAAAAACAGTTTTATCACTGCTTTGGTTGTGGCGTACACGGTAATGCTATCGACTTCATTATGGAGTTCGAACGTCTCGATTTTGTTGAAGCTATTGAAGAGCTTGCCTCTTTCTTAGGCCTCGATGTTCCTAGAGAGCAGCGCAGCGGCGAGATATCAACAGCACCAAGAGCCAACAGCGAACAAAAACGTAACCTCTACGATTTGATGGGCGGCATCAGTAATTTTTACCGCTCTCAATTGAAAATATCAGCCAACAAACCTGCGATTGATTACCTAAAGAATCGTGGTCTTTCGGGCGAAATCGTCCAGAAGTTTGGCATTGGTTATGTGGCCGATGAGTGGGACTTAGTTCGTAAGAACTTTGGCCAACAGAAAGAAGCACAAGACATGCTCGTGACTGGCGGCATGTTAATCGAGAACGATAAAGGTAACCGATACGACCGATTCCGTGGACGCGTAATGTTCCCGATTCGCGATCGGCGTGGCCGTGTGATTGGTTTTGGTGGTCGCGTATTAGAAGACGGCACACCAAAATATCTGAACTCACCAGAAACGCCTATCTTCCATAAAGGTAAAGAGCTTTACGGCCTTTATGAAGTGCTGCAAGCCTACCGTGAACCGCCGCAAATACTTGTGGTTGAAGGTTATATGGATGTCGTGGCACTTGCGCAATATGGTGTCGATTACTCAGTGGCATCACTGGGCACCTCGACAACTGGTGACCACATTCAAATGCTGTTCCGTCAAACCAGTACTGTGGTTTGTTGTTACGATGGTGACCGAGCAGGTAAAGAAGCGGCATGGCGCGCACTAGAAAATGCGCTTGAGTACCTGAAAACAGGTAACACGCTTAAGTTTCTATTCTTGCCAGACGGTGAAGACCCAGACAGCTATATTAGAGAGCATGGCAAAGCCGCTTTTGAACAGCTGGTCCACAATGCGACGCCACTGTCGACCTATTTGTTCGATAACCTGATTGAAATACACAAGTTAAACTTGGGAACAACCGAAGGGAAATCAGCACTGCGTGCACACGCCAGCGCCTTGATTAATAAAATCCCTGACAGTTACTTCCAAGAATTGCTCGAAAAACTGCTCGATGAGCGAACTGGATTTGATAACCAATTGAGACGTGCGCGTGTTCATACACAGAACCCGACACCTCAACCACATAAAGAGCTGAAGCGCACTCCAATGCGTGAAGTTATCGCTTTGCTTATCCAAAATCCGAGCTATGCTGATATGGTACCGGATTTATCAAGTGTCAAAGGCTTACAGTTGCCCGGACTAAGTTTATTCGTCGAAGTACTTGATAAATGCCACGAGCATCCCCATATCAACACAGGCCAATTATTAGAGCATTGGCGACACAATAAACATGAGGCTCTTCTGTCTCGTCTCGCGAGCTGGGAAATCCCCCTCGACGAAGACAATCAAGAAGACATATTTTTAGACTCATTGGACAACATACTTGCCCAGTGCGTTGAAAAACAAATTGAAAACCTGCAGGCCAAAGCAAGAAGCGTCGGTTTATCAGCCGAAGAAAAAAGGGAGCTACTAGCTTTAATGCTAGATCTAAAAGCGTAACCCTGTTTGATTAGTCAGCATTTAATAAATTTGTTAACATAATTGGTTTGCATTTGAGAATGCAACGTCCTTCACCAGACCTGAAGTTGGATATCATCTATGGATCAAAATCCGCAGTCACAGCTAAAATTACTTGTTATTAAAGGCAAGGAACAAGGCTATCTGACCTACGCCGAAGTAAACGACCACCTACCTGCAGAAATCGTGGATTCTGAACAGGTAGAAGACATCATTCAAATGATCAACGACATGGGTATCAAGGTAGTTGAAACTGCACCTGATGCTGATGATCTAGCACTTAATGATGACGATGCCAATATAGATGAAGATGCAGCCGAAGCTGCAGCTGCTGCGCTTTCAAGCGTAGAAAGCGAAATTGGCCGTACTACTGACCCAGTTCGTATGTACATGCGTGAAATGGGTACGGTTGAACTACTGACTCGTGAAGGCGAAATCGACATTGCGAAACGTATTGAAGATGGTATCAATACAGTTCAACTATCGGTTGCTGAGTACCCAGGCACTATTCCATACATCTTGGAACAGTTTGACCGCGTACAAGCAGAAGAGATTCGCTTAACAGACCTAATCAATGGCTTTGTTGACCCAGACGACGATGGCACAGCTGCGCCAACTGCGACTCACATCGGTTCAGAACTTGCTGAAACTGATCTGGAAGACGAAGACAAAGAAGACGCTGAAGACGACGAGGAAGAGGAAGAAGAAGATACAGGTATCGATCCTGAGCTTGCTCTTGAGAAGTTCACAGCGCTTCGTACTAGCTACCAGAACCGTCAGCTAGCGATCAACGAGTACGGCCATGAAAGCCCGAAAGCAACGCTTGCAACGACAATGATGCAAGACGTATTCAAAGAGTTCCGTCTAACACCAAAACAGTTTGATTACCTAGTAAACGAACTGCGTAACTCTATGGATCGCGTACGTACTCAAGAACGCCTAATCATGCGTCAAACGGTTGAGTACGGCAAAATGCCGAAGAAATCTTTCATTGCTCTATTTACTGGTAACGAATCTAGCGAAGCATGGTTGGATGAAGTTCTTGCTTCAGACAAGCCATACGCAGAAAAGATCAAACGTAACGAGCACGACATCCGTCGCTCTATCCAAAAACTGGATATGATCGAACGTGAAACGTCTCTTACTGTTCAAAGCATCAAAGATATCAGCCGTCGTATGTCTATCGGTGAAGCGAAAGCTCGTCGTGCGAAGAAAGAGATGGTTGAAGCGAACTTACGTCTAGTAATCTCGATTGCTAAGAAGTACACAAACCGTGGTCTACAATTCCTGGATCTAATCCAAGAAGGTAACATCGGTCTGATGAAAGCGGTAGATAAGTTTGAATACCGTCGTGGTTATAAGTTCTCTACTTACGCTACTTGGTGGATCCGTCAAGCAATCACTCGTTCGATTGCCGACCAAGCTCGTACTATCCGTATTCCGGTTCACATGATCGAAACGATCAACAAACTAAACCGTATCTCTCGTCAAATGCTACAAGAGATGGGTCGTGAACCACTTCCGGAAGAACTGGCTGAACGCATGCAAATGCCTGAAGACAAGATCCGTAAAGTACTGAAAATCGCTAAAGAGCCAATATCAATGGAGACACCAATCGGTGACGACGAAGATTCGCACCTAGGTGATTTCATCGAGGATACAACGCTAGAACTACCTTTAGACTCTGCGACGGCAACAAGCCTACGCGGTGCAACTAAAGACGTTCTTGCTGGCCTAACACCTCGTGAAGCTAAAGTACTGCGTATGCGTTTCGGTATCGACATGAACACTGACCACACTCTTGAAGAAGTGGGCAAGCAGTTCGACGTAACTCGTGAACGTATCCGTCAGATCGAAGCAAAAGCACTGCGTAAACTTCGTCACCCAAGCCGCTCAGAAACTCTGCGTAGCTTCCTAGACGAGTAATCACACGCTTTAGTGTGGTTAGCTTTTAAGCATAAATAAGAAAAGGTGAGCGTTGGCTCACCTTTTTTTTATCTGTGTGATTTAAGTGGCTAAGATGTAAGCGGAATTGCCCCTTATAGTGTCTAGACACCACTGAATGCTTCCCCTATAATCTATGCCCTACGGCCCCTTAGCTCAGTGGTTAGAGCGCACGACTCATAATCGTTCGGTCCCCAGTTCAAATCTGGGAGGGGCCACCAAATTAGAAAAGCCAGAACAGTTCATGCTGCTCTGGCTTTTTGCTTTTCTAAATCTGTACAACTCACGCCCTGCACTTCCTAACCAATATCGAATCGTCCCGCATACAATTCCAATTGCCTCTCTGTGACTAAACATACTTTTCTTTTATAAAAAAATCGGCAATATGAGTGCACACAAATCATTCAATAGTTCAGGGAAGACTCATGAAAGACGAAACACTCTCGATTCACTTCGGTTACGACACTGATCCAACAACCAAATCGGTTGCCACACCTATTTATCAAACCGTCGCGTACGAATTCGATGACGCACAACACGGCGCCGATCTCTTCAACCTTGCGGTGCCAGGTAATATCTACACACGGATAATGAATCCAACCAATGACGTGTTAGAAAAACGCATGGCGGCCTTAGAAGGTGGGATTGCAGGCTTAGTCGTGAGTGCGGGCAGTGCTGCGATCAACTACGCGATTCAGACGTTGGCACAAATAGGTGACAACATTGTTTCAACGCCTCAACTTTACGGTGGTACTTACACTCTATTTGCTCACATGCTGCCAAACCAAGGAATTGAAGTTCGTTTTGCTAAAGACGACAAACCTGAAAGCTTAGCGGCACTGATCGATGAAAAAACTAAGGCGGTTTACTGTGAAAGTATTGGTAACCCAGCAGGTAATATTATCGACTTAGAGCGTGTTGCAGAACTTGCTCACGCACAAGGTGTGCCTGTAATTGTTGATAATACGGTGGCAACGCCTGTGCTGTGTAAACCTATCGATTTTGGTGCCGACATCGTGGTGCACTCACTAACCAAATACGTGGGTGGTCACGGTACAACGTTAGGTGGCGTGATTGTCGACTCAGGTAAATTCCCATGGGCACAGCACAAGGACCGCTTCCCTGTGTTTAATCAGCCAGAGCCTTCTTATCATGGCGTGGTTTATACCGAAGCCTTTGGTGAGGCTGCATTTATTGGTCGCGCTAGAACGGTTCCACTACGCAATACAGGTGCAGCACTGTCACCCATGAATGCTTTCATGTTGATGCAAGGTTTGGAGACGTTGTCGTTACGCATGGAGCGACACACAGAAAACGCATTGAAAGTAGCGGAGTACCTTCAGCAACATGAGAAAGTAAGTTGGGTGAGCTACGCTGGTTTACCAACGTCTGAGTTCTACCCGCTTGCTGAAAAATACATGCAGGGTAAACCATCGGCTATTCTGTCTTTTGGTTTGAAGGACGGTTATGAAGCAGGTGTCCGCTTCTACGACGCGCTACAAATCTTCAAGCGCTTGGTGAACATTGGTGATGCCAAGTCTCTGGCTTGTCACCCTGCTTCTACAACACACCGTCAATTAAGCGAAGCTGAACAGAAACAAGCCGGAGTATCACCAGAGATGATTCGCCTCTCAGTAGGTATTGAGCACATTGACGATATCTTGGCTGACCTAGAGCAAGCACTGAGCGCTTAGTGACGCTAAAGCTTTAAGTAACAGACATAAAGAAGCCCATCACTGGATGGGCTTCTTGTTATCTATATCTTAGCAAGTGCACGATTATTCAACGGTAACAGCTTTCGCTAGATTACGAGGTTGGTCAACGTCGGTACCTTTGATCAACGCAACATGGTAAGACAGCAGCTGCATTGGTACTGTGTAGTAGATAGATGCCGTTACTTCACTTACGTGAGGCATCTTGATAATCTTCATGTTCTCATCGCTTTCGAAACCAGCAGCTTCATCTGCAAATACATACAACAGGCCGCCACGAGCACGGACTTCTTCAACGTTTGATTTCAGCTTCTCTAGCAAGTCGTTACTTGGTGCAATAACGACAACTGGCATATCTGCATCTATAAGAGCCAAAGGACCGTGCTTAAGCTCACCAGCCGCGTATGCTTCTGCGTGGATGTAAGAGATCTCTTTCAGTTTAAGAGACGCTTCCATCGCGATTGGGTAGAACTCACCACGACCTAAAAACAGAGTATGGTGCTTATCAGCAAAGTCAGGTGCTAACGCTTCGATCTCTTTGTCAAACGCGAGTGCTTTCTCAATGTCAGCTGGCAAGTCGTGCAGTGCTTTTACGATTTCCGCTTCTTTCTCTTCATTGATACGACCTTGTAGGCGACCAATTGAAGTAACCATCATCAGCATTGCTGCTAGTTGAGTTGTGAACGCTTTCGTAGAAGCAACACCGATCTCCGTTCCTGCGCGAGTCATAAAAGCAAAGTCAGATTCACGAACCAGCGAAGAACCGGCAACGTTACAGATGGTCATTGCTGACATGTAGCCCTTCTCTTTTGCAAGACGAAGTGCAGCAAGCGTATCCGCAGTTTCACCAGACTGAGACAGAGTCACCAACAGGCTATTCGGGCGAACAACGAAGTCACGGTAACGGAACTCAGAGGCGATCTCTACGTCACAGCTTACGCCAGCTAGAGATTCAAACCAGTAGCGAGCTGCCATGCCTGAGTTATAAGAGGTACCACATGCGATGATCTGTACGTGTTCAACCTTGCTGAGGATCTCTTCCGCTTTAACACCGATTGCGTTAGTGATAACCGAAGTGTCAGAGATACGGCCTTCCATTGTGTTGATCAGCGCGGTTGGCTGTTCGAAGATCTCTTTCTGCATGAAGTGACGGTATTGACCTTTATCACCAGCATCATGTTCTGCGTTTGATTCTACGATTTCACGCTCTACACGCTCACCCGCTACATCAAATACCGTTACATCACGACGAGTAACCTCAGCAACATCACCTTCTTCTAGGTACATGAAGCGACGAGTTACACTTAGCAGTGCAAGTTGGTCTGATGCCAGGAAGTTCTCACCCACACCAAAACCAATAACGATAGGGCTACCAGAACGAGCCACAACGATACGGCTAGGATCTTTACGATCAACAACAACCGTGCCGTACGCGCCGTCTAATTGTTTTGCGGTTTTCTGTAGCGCTTCAACCAAAGAAGCTGAAGTGCGAAGTTCCCACTCAACTAAGTGAGCGATAACTTCTGTATCTGTTTGTGAAGTAAACACGTAGCCACGCTCTTGCAGCATAGCGCGCAGTGCTTCGTGGTTTTCGATAATGCCATTGTGCACAACGGCAATATCGCCAGACATGTGTGGGTGGGCGTTCGCTTCAGATGGCTCACCGTGTGTTGCCCAACGAGTGTGAGCGATACCTGTACCACCAATCACATGTTGCTCGTCTACCGCGTCAGCGAGCTCTTGTACTTTACCAAGGCGGCGGACACGAGTTAAGTTAGCTTCGGTATCAACTACAGCGACACCCGCTGAATCGTAGCCTCGGTATTCTAGGCGGCGAAGGCCTTCTACTAAAATTTCGGCTACATCACGCTGTGCTACTGCACCAACAATTCCACACATAGTTTTACTCCATCAATTTCGTTTATTCCTATTGGCAGCAAGCAAAGGCCATATCTTTATTAAGATCAATTATAGGAAGGTAAATGCATAATACTTAAATTTGTTTTTACGCTGGATCGGTCAGGATCACGCGAACATCATGTGATTCGATACTTGCTATGGATTCTTCGCCTAAGTCTGTATCTGTAATTAAGATGTCAATGTGTTCCCATGCCAGCTCTAAGTTCGGGATCTTTCGTCCCACCTTTTCCGACTCAACCATCACGATCACTTCTCGTGACACTTCAGCCATTACTTTGCTTAGGCCAACCAACTCATTAAACGTGGTTGTACCTCTATCAAGGTCGATACCATCGGCCCCGATGAATAGTTGGTCAAAATCGTAAGCGCGAAGCACCGACTCTGCGACTTTGCCTTGGAAAGAGTCCGAATGCGTATCCCAAGTGCCGCCAGTCATTAATAATGTAGGCTCGCTTTCAAGCTCATTAAGCGCATTAGCGACGTGCAATGAGTTGGTCATAACAACCAAGCCACGCTTGGCATTAAGCTGCTGAATTAGGGCACCTGTAGTACTGCCACTATCGATCACGATGCGGTTATGGTCGCGAATTAAATCTGCAGCGGCTTTTGCCAATGAAACCTTTCGAGTCGAAACTTGTTGACCCAGTTCTTCATTAACAACCTCTTTCGGTAACGAAATCGCACCACCATAACGGCGTAAAAGCTGACCGTTTTTCTCTAAAGACGCCAAGTCCTTTCTAATAGTGACCTCTGAGGTTTCGAACTTAGCGGATAATTCATCAACACTAACCTCCCCTTTTTCATTCACTAGGTTAGAAATTGCATGTCTTCTGAGCTGCGTGTTTCGTTTCGACATTTAAAAAAGACCATTAAGTTTCGATATGAAAGATATTATAGTTACAACGAAACTATTTAGTCCATTTATTTTGATCCAAAAAATTAATAAATAGCGATAAAACCTTGTCCTAAGACAATTGTTAAGCAGTGATATTGAACTCATTAGGTGGTAGAATCCGCACCCGAAAAGAAAAAAAATTACAAAACTGACTGTTATTTTTTTGCAACTTACCGCCTATATAGTGGGGTAAGTCACATAAAACCGATATTGAATCAAAATCTTTTGGTCATAAAATGACTAAAATTGATGAAAGACTTACAACTCTGAAGGACATATTGGAAGTCCCGCGCTTTTACACAACAGGCACAAAATGTTGATGTAGCGGACCAATCTTCAGAACTTAAATAAATTTCAAATTGTAACAATACTTACCGGAGAGTACCTTCCATGAAAAAGACCAAAATCGTATGTACGATTGGCCCTAAAACTGAATCTGTAGAGAAGCTAACTGAACTAGTAGATGCTGGCATGAACGTTATGCGTCTTAACTTCTCTCACGGTGATTTCGCAGAGCACGGCACTCGTATCGCGAACTTCCGTAAAGTAATGGAAAACAAAGGTGAGCAACTTGCTATCCTTCTAGATACTAAAGGTCCAGAAATCCGTACTATCAAGCTTGAAGATGGTAACGACGTAGATCTAGTAGCTGGTCAAGAGTTCACTTTCACAACTGACGCAACAGTTGTTGGTAACAAAGACGTAGTAGCAGTAACTTACCTAGGTTTCGCTAAAGACCTAACAGCGGGTAACACTATCCTTGTTGATGACGGCCTAATCGAAATGGAAGTTATCGCAACAACAGAAACTGAAGTTAAGTGTAAAGTTCTTAACAACGGTGCTCTAGGCGAAAACAAAGGTGTTAACCTTCCTGGCGTTTCTGTTCAACTTCCAGCTCTTTCTGAGAAAGACAAAGCTGACCTTAAGTTTGGTTGTGAACAAGGCGTTGATTTCGTTGCTGCTTCTTTCATCCGTAAAGAAGAAGACGTTAAAGAAATCCGTGAGCTTCTAAACGCTAACGGCGGCGAGAACATCCACATCATTTCTAAGATTGAAAACCAAGAAGGTGTAGATAACTTCGATTCAATCCTTGAAGCTTCTGACGGCATCATGGTTGCTCGTGGTGACCTAGGTGTTGAAATCCCAGCTGAAGAAGTAATCTTCGCTCAGAAGATGATGATCGAGAAGTGTAACCGTGCACGTAAGATGGTTATCACTGCAACTCAAATGCTTGACTCTATGATCAGCAACCCACGTCCAACTCGTGCAGAAGCGGGTGACGTTGCGAACGCAATCATGGATGGTACTGATGCTGTAATGCTTTCTGGTGAAACTGCTAAAGGTAAGTACCCAGTTGAAGCTGTTACTATCATGGCTCAAATCGCGAACCGTACTGATTCAGCTCTTAAAGCCGAGCTAGGTTCTCGTCTAGACAGCCCACGTCTACGCATCACTGAAGCAGTATGTAAAGGCGCTGTAGACACTGCAGAGAAGCTAGCTGCTCCTCTAATCGTTGTTGCAACTGAAGGCGGTAAGTCTGCACGTTCAGTACGTAAGTACTTCCCAACTGCAAACATCCTTGCTCTAACAACTAACGAAAAGACAGCTGCACAGCTAGTTCTTACTAAAGGTGTTAAGCCAGTTCTTGTTGACTCTATCGAGAACACAGACGCGTTCTACATCAACGGTAAAGAAATCGCTCTACAATCTGGCCTAGGTAACAAAGGCGACATCGTAGTTATGGTTTCTGGTGCTCTAGTAGCTTCTGGTACTACAAACACGGCATCTGTTCACGTTCTATAAGAATGAACCGATTCGCATAAAATATAAAAGAGGGCTTCGGCCCTCTTTTTTTATGAAACAAAATCTTGCCTAACTTTTCAGTACGCTGTATTATCATTCACAATAGAACTACGTACTGTTAACTTCCAATTGGCTCTTTCTAAGAGACGGATTAGCAGACTAGAAATCATATATAGATGAGGTTTGTAATGTCTAGTCCTACGCTCACTGACAAAGTATCAAAGATGATTCGCCAAGATATTCTTAATGGTGAGTTAACCCCAGGCCAAAAGCTCGTTGTTGCTGATCTAAAAGCACGCTACAACGTTGGCGCATCCCCTATTCGTGAAGCCTTGGTACAATTATCTTGGAGCAAATACGTAAAGCTTGAGCCACAAAAAGGCTGCTGGGTATCTCCTGTATCAAAGAAAGAACTGAATGACCTCTACGAAAGCCTTCGTGTTGTCTCTTCTGTTCTGCTTAAAAAAGCGATTTCAGCGGGTGATGAGAGCTGGGAACTAGATGTATTAACGTCTTACCATAAACTGTCGCGAGTGCAGTACGTATCTGAAGAGTTTGATTGTGTTGAGTGGGAAGAGCGCCATCAGCAGTTCCATGTTGCGTTACTTGAAGGCGCTGATTCAGAGAACATGTTTAAGTTCTTTGATGACCTAATTAACCAAGTGAAACGTTACCGCTTCCTCGCTATGTCTGCAGAAAGCGCATCTGATGATCTGTTCAATATTGATGAGCACGAAATGATCATGAAGCTAGTACTCTCTAAGAATGTAGAACAAGCGACAGAACTGCTTGATCAACACTTACTAGGTTCAATGAAACGAATTGAAGAAGTTATCGAAGCGGCATAATGCCAAGATAGATTCTCACCAAATAAAAACGGAGCCCAACGGCTCCGTTTTTTTTCCAGTACCACGACTGAACTACCACCCAAAAAACTCTTTGTGATGAGTATTGAGCAGCACAACCATAGGTAAAAAATACAATGCACTAAGCTGAAAGCCAAGAATGGCTAATGTGCCTATGGTTAACCTCACTAAAAAATCGACAAACATACCACGCCTCTTTTAACCAGACTGTATGATCCCCAAACTCTTGCTCCAGCTAACCTAATTCTACTGCTGCCTTTCAAGTTATTGATAAGGCTAGCTAACCAGCTGAATTAAGTTAACGGTGTCATCCTTTTACATCTGGTAAACACTCTATTTATTATATCGTTTCACACGATGTAATCTGAAGTAAAGTAGTTTACTTATTGTTCATTTTAGCTCAAATTTTCACCAGCATTAGACTTTAGTCTAACTGTATAGATTTTGTGACATAGGTCATTCAAAAGTGAGATTCCTAATAAAAAGAGGGGAAAGGCAAAATGAGTCGGGGAGCCGCTTGAAGAAGTTAAGCAAATAGAAAAGAGGACTAGGTAGAAGCGAACCTAAGCGACATCATCGTAGCTAGGACACATAGAGACCGTATTACGGCCAGACGATTTAGATTCGTAAAGTGCAACATCAGCACACTTATATGAACGAGTGCTGTTACTGGTTAAATCCGTAAAGCCAACACTCACCGTTACCTTAGTTCCAGCTGCTAGCTCAATCTCGATTCGTAATCGTTCCAATACGCGTTTTGCTTCCGGCAGTGAGGTGTGTGGCATCAAGAGTGCAAACTCTTCTCCTCCGACACGTGCAACAAAGTCAGTTCCACGAAGGCTATCTTGCAGAAGCTTAGCAACACTTGCAATCACACGGTCGCCTTCATCGTGGCCAAGTTCGTCATTGATTCGCTTAAAGTTATCGATATCGACTAAGGCTAAGCACGTAGTCGCTTCATTAGGATAACGCTCAACCAAGCGAGAATAGTAAGCCAACTGCTCTTCGAACTTTCGTCGGTTCCAGAGATTACTCAAAGAGTCGCGTTCACTTAAGATCCTCAAACGCACCTCAAGCTCCTTCCTTACGGAAATATCAACCAACGAAGTGATGTAGTAGCTGACTTTGCCCGAACTGTTTTTGACCACATGAACTCGCATGATCGCAGTAAAAGGAATACGTAACTTGTTCTTACACTGAACTTCCCCTTCCCATACTTCTTCTTGTTCTAAATGGCTCCAGATGGTCGAACTTGAGAGCACTTGGTCGGTATTCTCAAGCAACAACTGCAATGCATTCTGGCCAATAACTTGTTTTTTACTGTACCCAGTCATGTTCTCAAATTCGTTGTTGATCATCATTGTGCGGTGTTGCTTGTCAGAGATCATCACTGCCGACATGCCATTCAATGCGGCGCGTGCCAATTTACTCTCTAGACTTCGGCGTCGATAGTGCGTCACAATGTAAGCAAACGGGAAAGCGAAAATCAGCACCGTAATCAAAACAATGATCTCTTCATAGGCCAGATCATTCAGATCACGCTCAGCCCGATCCATCAATTGCTTGTGATTAAGTTGAATCAGTAAATGAACCTTTTGACTGTTCGCGAGCATAACCGTGTTAAAGGCAAACAAATTACCATCTTCAAAAACGTACCCTACCTGATCATTGGAGATCGCATCCCATGTCTTCGGCGCGATATTTTTCAGGTTGTAGCCTTTTCTTTCAGGAATAGAGTCTCCGAACAACTTACCGCTGTTGTTACTCGCGATGAAGTAGCCCGCGTCATTGAGAACTTCTGCTCGAAGATCGTTATCAGGTGAAAAGCTCAGACGCGACGATAAGCCCCATACATCGAGATTGATGACAAGGTAGCCTACTCTTTCGTCTGGGGTTTCTACGGGGGTAAAAACACGGATTACCGGCGAATACGGGAAGGTGACTTCACCATGCTCCGTTTCAAGCTCAATACCCCAACCGCCAATCTGTTCGGCTTCTAGTTTTTGAGCGTATTGGAAGTAGTTAGAATCTGACCTATCTTGCAGGTGTTGAGGTAGCGTCACCCTACCGGTATCAGAGGAATAATTAACCCGCACCAGTTCTTTACCTGTGATATCTAACAGATGGATTTGTGTATACCACTTCTGATTCACAAGAACAGATTGCCAGACCTCTTCAAGTAGACCTTTGGTTTGGTCTGAAGGAGAAGAAGCAAAGTTAACCAAACTCTGGCTATGACTTAGTAGCTCCATTACCGAGACTAACTGAGTCTTAAGAAGATCATAATCTCGCTTGGCATACACTAACTGATGGACGGCTTGCTTAGCCGAGTAGTCAAAGCTCTGCTGTTGTACTTCTTTGTAGCGCTGTAAATAATACAGGCATACTGCAGAAGACAATATGATAGAGATAATCAGCAATGTAATTATTGATTTTTTATTTCGCATTGCTAACTCAGATGAATGGAAGTGCAGCGCAGGATTATAGCACTCTAAAAAATTAACAAAATAAAAGCCGCTTAAAAAAGCGGCTTTTAAGTTATTTTTTAAAGACTTATCGCCTAGGCTTTCAACGCACGTTCGCCTCGTGCGATGCCAACAACACCACTTCGAGCTACTTCAAGCACTTCCGTCACTTCAGACAATGCCTGAATGAAGGCATCAAGCTTCTCACTAGTGCCGGCCATTTGAACCGTATATTGAGAAGCCGTTACATCAACGATTTGGCCACGGAAGATATCAGCCGTACGCTTCACTTCTGCACGAGCAAAGCCGCTCGCGCGTACTTTTACCATCAACAGCTCACGCTCGATATGCTCAAGCTCAGACACTTCTTGTACCTTAAGTACATCGATTAGTTTATGTAGCTGTTTCTGGATCTGCTCAAGCTGCATTTCGCTTGAGTTAGTGGTTACGTTCAGACGAGACAGCGTCGGATCATCGGTTGGAGATACGTTCAAAGACTCGATGTTGTAGCCACGCTGAGAAAACAAGCCAACCACACGAGAAAGTGCACCAGGTTGGTTTTCCATTAATAGTGAAATGATGTGTCTCATATTATGTTCTCTCCGTTTTGCTTAGCCACATGTTATCCATACCCTCGCCCTTGATCTGCATTGGGTATACGTGCTCGGTGTCATCCACACTGATATCGACAAATACCAAACGGTCTTTCATCGCCAGTGCTTTTTCCAAACCTGATTCCAGTTCATCCGGAGATGAAATACGCATACCAACGTGGCCGTAAGCCTCGGCGATAGCAGCAAAATCAGGAACAGAGTCCATATATGAGTTAGAGTGACGGCCTTGATAAACAATGTCTTGCCACTGTTTTACCATGCCTAAGAAACGGTTGTTAAGGTTAATAATCTTAACTGGGATATTATATTGCAGCGCAGTCGACAGCTCTTGGATGTTCATCTGAATACTGCCATCACCCGTTACCACAACCACTTCTTCGTCTGGCTTAGCAAACTTAACCCCCATTCCAGCAGGCAGACCAAAGCCCATCGTGCCTAAGCCACCAGAGTTAATCCAACGGCGTGGCTTGTTGAATGGGTAGTACAATGCTGCAAACATTTGGTGCTGACCTACATCCGAAGCAACGTAAGCATCACCATTAGTTACTTTATGAAGTGTTTCAATAACTTGTTGTGGTTTGATGCACTCTGAAGATTTTTCATAAGCTAGGCAATCACGATCTTGCCACTGCTTGATTTCACTCCACCAGCACTCTAGAGCTTGCGCATCGTTAGTGCCGCCCTGCTCAATCAGCAGGTTAACCATGCTTTCTAGTACTTTTTCCGCAGAACCTACGATAGGCAGATCCACTTTCACGTTTTTAGAGATCGACGATGGGTCGATATCAATATGCATGATCTTTGCGTTCGGGCAATACTTATCCAGGTTATTGGTCGTACGGTCATCAAAGCGTACACCGACACCAAAGATAAGATCAGCATTATGCATCGCCATATTAGCCTCATACAAACCATGCATACCTAGCATACCCAAAGAGTTCTTATGAGTGCCAGGGAAAGCGCCAAGCCCCATTAGGGTACTTACTACGGGTAAATTCAGTGCTTCAGCTAATTTGATTAGCTGTTTATCTGCCTCAGAAATAACCGCACCACCACCGACGTAAAGTACTGGCTTCTTCGCTTCAAGAAGGGCTTTTAGCGCCTTTTTAATCTGACCTTTATGACCCGTAACCGTTGGGTTGTACGAACGCATTTTGATCGTTTCTGGGTATTCATAAGGAAGCTTGATTTGTGGGTTTAAGATGTCTTTGGGCAGATCAATAACCACAGGACCGGGACGTCCTGTCGTTGAAATATAGAATGCTTTTTTAACGACTTCAGGGATATCTTCCGCTTTCTTAACTAAGAAGCTGTGTTTAACGATCGGGCGTGATACACCCACGATGTCACACTCTTGGAAGGCATCGTTACCAATAAGGTTATTTGGTACGTTACCAGAAATAACAATCATTGGGATTGAGTCCATGTAGGCTGTTGCAATACCAGTAACGGTATTGGTCGCACCTGGACCAGAACACACAAGTACTACACCCGGTTTACCGGTAGAACGAGTATAGCCATCTGCCATGTGGGTAGCGGCTTGTTCGTGTCGTACTAATACGTGTTTAATTTCAGCAGTTTTAGCATGCAGCGCATCGTAGATATCAAGTACAGAACCACCCGGGTAACCAAAGATTTGTTCTACACCCTCTTCAATCAGAGACTGCACCACCATCTCAGCGCCGGATAACATTGCTGTTTCAGGTTTTGTTGTCATATTGCTCTCCTCACCAGTTTCCAATCATATTTGGTGAACATGTTGGGCTGGTTTTTCATAGTCTAGGGCTTATTCGTAGCCTAATTCGAAATACTTCCACTTTTTCGGCTATGGCTGTCTGTCGTGATAACAACAAACAGTAATACGAAACAACTTTAACGCTTTATTATCATCTGGTCTAACACCTGTTATTCGGCCACTGTGCCAAAAAACCAACTATTAGCTCAAAGCATTAAATAAAACCCACCCAAGACCTAAATGATAGATTTAAAAACTGGTTACCAGACAAAAAAAAGCACTTAATATTTCGAAAGATCGCTATTTTTCGATTAACAGCGAGCTTTCTGGCGTGCGTTTTCGCACATTGTGCGTGTCATTAGATACAAAAAATCCCCCTAAAAATGCAATCACATCCGTAGGGGGATTTTTAAACAACTGAAAATTTATCTAAGCAGAAAACTACTTATCTTTTGGCTTTTCATTGTACATTTCTTCGATTTCGTCTTGATACTTATCGTTGATAACTTTACGACGCAATTTTTGAGTTGGTGTCAGCTCACCATCATCCATAGAAAATGCTTTTGGTAGCAGTTTGAATTTCTTCACTTGCTCAAACTTAGCCAGTTCTTGCTGTAGGTCATTCACACGCTTTTCTAGCATCTCGACGATTTGGTGATGCTTAACAAGCTCAACGCGATCGTGATACTTGATATTAAGCTCTTTGGCATACTCTTCTAGTGAGTCATAACAAGGAACAATCAGCGCAGAAACGAATTTGCGCGTATCAGCGATAACTGCAATCTGTTCGATAAAGTGATCTTTACCAATCGCGCCTTCCACCACTTGCGGTGCAATGTACTTACCACCAGAGGTTTTCATCAGCTCTTTGATACGATCGGTAATGAACAGGTTACCATTTTCATCAAAATGACCCGCATCACCAGTTTTCAAGAAACCGTGCTCATCGAATGTCTTAGCTGTCTCTTCTGGCATCTTGTAATAGCCACGCATCACCATTGGACCACGAACAAGAATCTCGTCCTTCGCACCAATTTTTACTTCTGCGCCCGGCATCGACATACCAATCGAATCAGGGTTAAAACAGCGGTCATCCCAACAAGATACTGTTGCTGTGGTTTCTGTCATGCCGTAACCAAGTTTTACGTTGATACCGATAGCATGGAAGAAACGACCAATCGTCTCATCAAGCTTTGCGCCACCACATGGCATAAAGTTGATGTTGCCACCTAGTAGAGCGCGCAGTTTAGATAGCACAAGCTTATCGGCTAGTGCATGGCTCTTTTTCAGAATTAACGATGGAGTACGACCTTCCTGGTGACAAACTGAAAGCTTTGCTCCCATGTTCACCGCCCAAGTAAATAGCACTTTACGAATAAATGGCGCTTTAGATACCTTCTCGTGAATCGCAGAGAAGATCTTCTCATAGAAACGTGGAACCGCACACATTACTGTTGGTTTCACATCGCTTAACGCATCACGCACTTGCATCGTGTCTTGCAGGTAGCAGTTGGTTGCGCCTTTATAGAGAACGTAGAACGTCCAAGCACGCTCAAATACGTGTGACAGAGGTAGGAAACACAGTGAGACATCGTCTTTGCTTAGGCTAAGGCGCTCATCGTGGCCTTCTAACTGGTAGCCAATATTGGTGTAATCAAGCATTACGCCTTTTGGCTGACCTGTGGTACCAGAGGTATAGATAAGAGTCAGTAAGTCGTCCATGCTTGCATCAGCAAGACGCATGTCAAGTTCAGCTTGTTGTGCTTCAACGCCACGCGCCATGAAGTCAGTCCACGATACTGCAAAGTTGTGGCCTTGAAGGTCAATGTCATCAGACATAGCAACAACCACTTCTAACTGTTCGCACTCTTCAAACAGGCTAACAGCCGCATCGAATTGAACCTGTTCGCCAACGAATAAGATCTTCACATCTGCGTTTTGGATGATGTAAGAAGACTGTGCTGCTGTGTTCGTCGGATAAATCGGCACAGTCACAAGACGCGCTTGTAAAGATGCAAAATCTGCCACTGTCCATTGAGGCATATTATTCGAATAGATACCGATCTTATCCTGAACTCTCAGTCCTTGAGCCAACAGTGCTAATGAAAGCGTATCGATTTGTTGTCCAAACTGTTCCCAGCTAATGCCTTGCCATACATTGTCTACTTTGTGCTTCAAAGCTGTACGGTTGCCGCCTTGGGCAATTTGGTCACGAAGTCTTTTTACGATATGAAAATCTAAATTGGCCATCTCTTTACCTTTGGCTTACACCTGTAAGCTTTTTTGAGCGCACAAGTGTACCTCTGATCATGGAAAAGGCAACTGATGAAGCTCAAAGTTATAAGTAATAGTACGTCTCACGCTAAGTTTTCTATCAACAAAAATAGCAGGTACAAAAAAGCCCCAAGCCAGACTCCTAGCTTAGGGCTTATAAAACATAGGGATTAGTGTCTAGTTAAGTGCCACGACTTCACCACAGATCATCATTAACTGATCTCGTAACCAAATGTGTCCTTTGTCCTTTTCACTTGATTCGTGCCAGCTTAGGAAGCCAGAAATAGCCGCATTATCGAATGGGAAATCTAGAATCTGAAGCTGCTCTTTATTTGCTGCATGCTCTACCATCCAACGAGGAGCAATCGTTACTAGTTCAGATTGACCAACAACGTAAAGAACGTTGCTCAAGCTCGTACCTTCATAGAAAGGCGTGCAATCTAGGTCACGGTAAGCTTGCTCAGAGAAGCTACGTTGACCATGGATGCGAGACAGTTTTGCGTGTTTTTCGTTAAGCAGCTCTGCCGCAGAAACTTCACCGTTGATGCGTGGGTGAGAAGCAGAAGCAACCACAACTAATTCATCTTGGAAGATTTCAGTGCTTGAGAAGCCTTGCTCATCAAAACGAGCGTAATCAATAACGAAGTCGATTTCTTGGTAGCGCATGCGCTCTGAAAGTTGACGATCGAATTCAGCATCCATGTGCAGTTTAACGCTAGGTGCTTGGTCATTGATTGTCGACATAATCTTAGGAGCAAAACGCATGTCACAAGGGCTGCAAATCGCAAGTTTGAACAGGCGAGAAGACGACTCTGGAGAGAACACAGAACTTGGTAGTTCGTTGCGTACTAACTGTAGCGCTTGGCGGATTGGACCAAACAACTGACGAGCACGTTGAGTCGGTTGAATACCACGACCTTGACGCATGAATAGTTCGTCGTTAAACATCACTTTTAGACGAGCAACAGCGTTACTTACAGCAGGCTGAGACATACCCAGATTGTGAGCTGCACGTGTAATGTTTTGTTCTTGCATAACTGCATCAAATACAGTCAAAAGATTTAAGTCAACTCCACGAAGTGTGCTTTCCATTCTGTAGCTTGCAATTGCACTCATTGCGTCTTTTTTCTCTAACATTCAAGTTGCCTCTTGTCGGTTCGACAGCGTTAAATTGGTAATGGTATGGGAATAGATAACCACTAATTCTTATATTTATCAGACCGATACTTTTCGGATTACCATTACTATTAACCAATACATCTCGAGCTACCAACAAGATTGATAAAGAATAATTTTATTTTATCTTAATGATTAAATAACACCTAAAAATCAGAAACTTATAGAGTTATAAAAAAACATAAAATGCTTCACTTATGAGTTTCATTTCGACTTATTTAGCTGTTCTATCGTTTGGTTACAATTGTTACAACTTATTGAACCTATGAATTGGTTGGCCCGTCCATTCAGAAATAACACTTATGAGTTAGGTGAGCGATGCATAACTTGGAAAATCTACCTTGCCCCAAAGTTGCTTTCTTAAGTCGTCTTGATTAGACCAATTCCCCGCTAATAGCCATTCAACGAGTGCACTTGCCACGTCAGGGTAAGTGACCACTTCAGCCTGTTTTTCACTGAGCCAAGTACGCAAGATAGCCGCATCTAAAAAGGTCATGGTTTGAGCTAATCCAAGAGCCTCTAGCGTCGCCACATTGCTCTGTTGTTCGAACTGTCCTTCGAGTGGTTTGAGAAGCAATTTTTTCCCCAAGGTTAGGGCTTCAGATGGCAATTCAAAGCCGCCATTGGCTACCACACCTGAGCACTGGTTTAGGTCGAATTGAAAGCCTGCATGACTGAGTGGTTTAAACTCAATATTTTCGACTCGGCTATGCTCAATGACATTCGGGTGGTAGCAAACAAAATTATGGGAAATGAACTTCATCAGCAGCTCTGAGATCGACTCAATCTCCTCAAACGGCAAATAGACCAACGTAAAATCTGGTGCTGTTTTGGTTTGTTCATTACCAACCAGCGTGTGAACAATAGGTGTATGAACAATAGGTGGTAAAATCGGCTGTTCAAAGTGATACCAATGCAAACCAATAGAGTGCTCGGTTGGAGCGAAATGTTGAATCACTGAATGTTCAATCCAGTTGCCCCCTTCTTTGGGTACATCATAACGAAACGCATTCTGGTGGCTTATCCCAATGCATGGCACACCTTGCCGCTTAGCCGCCCATGCAGTCACAGGCTCAAAGTCATTAATCACTAAGTCATAAGGCGTAAGATCGATCTGGTTAATCTCACGGAGAAATCGCCAGATGTTATTCTTGATGAATGTTTTGCCGTATTTAACCTGCCCCTGCTCGCTGTAAAAAGTTAAGCCGCTGCGAGTCTGATAGTTGCCAAACGCTTCCATCGAAAAGTATTTACTCGCTTCTCGACCTGAGAATAGAAAATCGACATCGATATTTTGCTGACGAAAAGCCACAGCCATTGCTCTCGCTCTCGCGATGTGACCATTCCCCGTACCTTGTACACCATATAAAATTTTCATGCATGTTCCTTTGAATTTACCACTTTAGCTCGGCAGTGATTGCCAACAAAATGATTACAGGATGAAACTGATAGCAAGGCTAGTACAAGCGATGCCCAAGGCTGCACCAATCAGTACGTCCGTTAAAAAGTGCACACCGAGCAGGATTCGAGAGCCTGCAATCGCAGTTGCCCACACCAAGCTAAAGAGGTACAAGCTCGGATAGAAATGTCCAATTAGGGTCGCCATAACAAAAGCCGCAGCGGAATGCCCTGAAGGCAGGCTGTATTTATCGGATGGCACAATATGAGAGTGAAGCAGTGAAGAGAATTCAGCTGGTCTACGGCGCTTGAGGGTATTTTTGGCCAGCCAGTAGATAGGCAGTTCGATAGCAAAAGCGGTTAAGCCCACCAAAAGAAAATCTCGACCTGTGTTGCTATCAGCCAGCAGTGCAACCAAAGCAATCAAAACATAAAGGTGTCCATCTCCAGTATGAGACACCGCTTTACTCAAGGTTGCATGTTGCCCGCTGTAACGGTTCTTTAAACAGAAAACAGAAAATGCCACATCCCAGCGGACAATAGGTTCGATGGTACGCATACGTTCTCCTTAACAATCCTTATTCAGTTAAGGCTCAAGTTATTCCCCTGAAATGACAGTTAAGTGACGTTTTTAATGAACTAAAATGAATTTTGAAGCAAATGACTCAACTAAATTGTGCATCCCAAGCTTGAGTGTGATCACACAGATACAAATAAAGCGACTCAAGGTCGCTTTATTGTTTGTTATTTCTTTAAAAACGAATAAACGAAGACTCTATAACGAGAGTGGCTCGTGCTTTTTCACCAAACCGAAATCCGCCAATATCGCGTAGGCCGCTGGGATCATAAACAGCACCAGTAAGGTCGAGGCAAATATGCCGAACACAATCGAAATAACCAATGGCTGGATAACCTGAGCCTGCAAGCTAGTTTCTGTTAGTAGCGGTAACAAACCAGCGGCTGTCGTCATTGAGGTCAAAAATACCGCACGGAAACGCTCGCGACTGGCTTTCACCACTGAGTCATGCACGCTATCTCCCTCATCGACATGGTGACGAATATACTGCACCAACAAGATAGAATCGTTGACCACAATCCCGGCAAGCGACACAAAGCCCATCATGCTAGGCATACTTAAAGAGTGGCCAAGTATCCAGTGACCAACAACCACTCCAATAAAGGCGAGTGGAATGGCTAACATCACGACCACAGGCTCTAAGTAGCTTCTGAACTGATAGCTAAGGATCGCAAACACGCCGAATAAGCCGAGTAAGAATCCTTTGCCCATCGAGGCGCCAGTCTTAGCTGCATCTTTAGCTTCCCCTTCGAAATCAAAGCGTAAACCTGGGTACTTCTGAACAAGCTTGGCTGCTTCATCTTTTTGGAACTGAGCCAAAATCGCGGATGAGCTCGCTTTCTTATTGTCAATATCACCAAAGATGCTGATGGTTCTCAGCCCATCAATGCGCTGGATTCGCACGTAATTACGTTGGAAATCTAATGTCGCCAATGTTGCTAGCGGGATCTGACTGCCATCTGCGGTAATGATTGGGAAGTTAGCCAGCTGCTGTATGTCGCCCGCTTGCTCTTTATCAAGACGAACCTCAATCGAGATATTCTCAACACCGATTTGAATCTCATCCGCCGTTTGCCCAAAGAAAGCCGCTCGTAACTGAGATGCAATCATCTGCCCATTCACATTGTAGGTTTCGGCTCCAGGGCGCAGCTTCACTAAGATCTCTTCCTTACCCATGCGCATGTCATCAAGCACACCGTGTACGCCATCAAACTGATTGAGGTATTCCTGAATATCCAAAGAGGCCGATTTCAATGCACTCAGGTCATCATGCTTAGCACGAATCTCAATAGCACGACCGCCCGGGCCCATAGTGGGTTGCTTGAACACCAATGAAATAGGATCCGCTAAATCGCCAATATCTTCACGCCACGCATCAATGAAGTCATCGATAACCGTATTACGGCTCTCTGCTCCACGTAAGTCTAAGCGAACTGTGGCTAAATGTGGGCCAGATTCATTAGCATCGGCGTTAGCATTGAATTGGCTGGTGATGTGCTCGACCAGTGTATTGCCTTCCTCAACCTCTTCACTCCATTGCTTGTTCAAACGCTCAGCCGACGCGACAATTTTGTCGACGACTTTTTCGGTTTGAGACAATGATGCGCCCGGGGGAAGAATAATACGCGCCTCGGCAATATCGCCATCCAACTCAGGAAAGGGCTGGAATTTGACAACGCCACCAGCGATCAAGGAGATGGATAACAACAGCAGAGTTATCACACCGCCCATAAAGGCATAACGGAACGTCACGACCTTCTCGACCATGTTCATCAAGGTTGTATTGCGGAAGTTCTCAAACTTCTCTAACAACACGACTTTGAAGCGCAGTGCAGGCTTGTCATTTTTTTCTTTATGTAATGAATGAGATAAGTGATTAGGTAGAATCAGGAAGGCTTCAATCAAGCTCAACGACAGCACCAAAATCAAGACTTGAGGAACGGCCTTAAGCACCGCGCCCATTTCCCCATCAAGGAATAGTAAGCTACCGAAAATACACACAGTGGTTAAGAAAGAAGATAACACCCCGGGGAGCACTTTCTTAACGCCGTTGTACACCGCATCATCAACATTTTGCCCCCTATCTAAATGGGAGGCTATCGATTCGGCAATCACGATGGCATCATCCATCATAATACCGATTGCCATCAATAAGCCGACTAGCGACATAATGTTGATCGACAAACCAAGATTGGCCATTAAGAACAAACCACCAAGGAAGGCTACCGGCAACCCAGCAGCCACCCAGAATGAATATCGCAAGCTGAAGAACAACCACATGGTGGCAAAAACCAACACAATACCTTGCCAGCCGTTGCGCACCATCATGGTGAGACGATCCCAAAGCACAGAAGAGAGATCGTTGGTCATTTGTAACGTCACACCATCAGGGGCAATCGCACTCTGATCTTCAACAAATCGTGTCACGTTCTCTTTGATTCGTAGCGCATCATCTTCTTTGTTTTTGCTGATCTTCAATAGCGCAGAAGGCTTACCATCAAACAGTACCTTCTGTTCATCAAGCTCAAAGCGGTCGGTTATTTTGGCTATGTCCCTTAAGCGAATCACCGAACCATTAGGCGCAGATCCAACCACGATACTTTCCAGTTCAACAGGCGTAATTCGCCTCTCGTCAAAACGAATCAAAAAGTTCTTGTCTGGTGTTTCAACGTTACCGCTCGGAAGCTTTACATTTTGACGACCTATCTGATCGGCGATATCACCGACGCTCAAACCCAGCTGACGAATGGCTTGGGTATCCAGTTCTACTCGATATTGATGATCTGAGAAGCCGCTGACCTCGACCAAAGATACACCGTAATCGAGCTTCATAGTGCGCTTAAGCTCTTCCGCGTAGGCCTTAAGTTCCGGCCACGACGTTTCGGCTGTGATGGCGATATCAACAACTGGTTCATTCCAATCTAGCTCTTGAACAACAGGTGATTCAATCTCGGTTGGGAAGTCATTGATCGAGTTAATCTGAGTTTGCACGTCCACCAGCATTCGGCCGATGTCCGCTTTCTCATTTAACTTGAGAATTAAACGAGCGCTGCCTTCGATCGCTTCACACTGAGTCTCTTCAATGTTAGCTAACCCGTCTACTGCATCTTCCATTCGCACACATAAGCTCTCTTCCACTTCTTGTGGTGAAGCGCCGGGATAAACAATCGCAGCCATAATGTAAGGCGGGTCATAAGCGGGAAAGGTTTCACGTTTGATGGTTGATAGTGAACTTATACCTAAGATCAACAGCCCAAGCATCAGCAAGTTTGCTGCTGTTGGGTGCCGAGAGAAAAACTTGATCATGACGCACTCTCCTGAGTATTTGATTCAAGCTCAGCCTCTTCAGAGTTCGACTCTTTCAGTAACATGCCTTCAATTGCTGGCAGAACATCATTGAGCACCAGTTTATCTCCAGTTTGTAGCTCGCCACTCACAACCACTTGATTGTCTCTGCGATAAAGCACTTCAACATTGACCACTTGCAAACGCTGATTGTCATCCATCAGATAAACCTTATCACCATGCAGTGCTCGCTCTGGAACCACCCAACTCAGATTCGCTACACCCTCAATCTCAGCTTTGACAAACATGCCGTTGACCAAAGGCGTTGCGCTGTCTGGTTGCAATTGTGAGTAATCTTGAGCGATCTCGAGAATAATCCCCGCCGTCGCTTGGTTTTCATCAACTGTTTCGCTGATTCTTGCCACCTTCGCAGGCCAGCTAAGGTTCAGGTTGCCGCTATTAAGTTGAATGCTTGCTTTGATTGGCGCTTCATAAGGATTAGGGATTCCTGCTGCATCGCGAGGGAACTGGTTAAAACTGGAGGCTAAAGTTTGCATATCGTGAATAGAAAGTTGTGCCTCCACTTCCATGACATTAATCCCGTGAGCAATAAACATCTCTTGCTGAAGATTAACCACTTGATTTTGTTCAATATCAACCTGAGCTATTCGCATAGCTCTTGGCAAGGTTATGGTGGTCTTATCGAGAGAGCGTTGTGCTTCTTTCACTTTAGATACGTTGACCTTAATCACCGCTTGCGCGACGCGTTTTTCATCTGGCATTAAAGCAATTTGGTTCGCGATATCCAACACTAGCTTCTGTTGAGACAATGCGCTTTGTTGTTGCAGGTCGACATCAGACTGAGAAGTTAGCCCTTTCTTACGCAGATCCTGTTTACGTTGTAGCTCTTTGTTGCTGATCACTAAGCGATTCTTTTCGATCTTAAGAGTCTGATTAAGGTTGTCTTCTTCTTGATTCAATTTCGCTAATGAGGTTTGGCTTGATTTTAGATCCGCCTCTGCTTGTATCAGTTTCAATTCGTAATCCAATGGATCAACCTTGAGCACAACCGTTCCTGCTGGGATCACCTGCCCTTTTTCAAGATCCGGGTGTCGATACACTATTTGTCCTGTCACCTCAGCAATCGCTTTCCATTCGACTTTCGGCACCACTTTGCCAAAACCAACCGCTAACGGCGCTATCAGTTGTTGCTCTAGGCTTACTGTATCAACTAAGCGGGCTCTATCACCTGCAGGTTTGGTTGGCAGATCCGGCTTCAAGTTAATCGCGGCGACAAGGCCAATCACACCAACCGCAAGTGCTGGAAAGAAGAGTAGTTTTTTATTTATTTTCATTATCTTTGGTCCTGCACAGAAGAAGGGCTAGGCGTATTTATAAAGCCTTCTGTCATCAATTTAATGTTGTGTTCGATTAAGCGGTTAAGAAATTCTTCATTAATCTCAATACCATGGATTGCTAATAGAGGAGGCGGCGCAATGAATGGAAATACCATCAAGCTTATATACGACACGCGACAGAGTTTAGGATCCATATCTTTTCTTAAAACGCCTTGTGCCACCAGTTTTTCAAAAATGACATCTTGAGCAGGTTTGGTTACATCAAGAAAGACCTTCTCTAGCAACTCTCTCTGCACCTCTGAAGGCGGCATATTCATCACTTGAGCTATCAAGCGAGGAAACTTGGGCACCTTGACCATCTCTTTGTAGTAAGTCCGCATTAAATCAAGAAAGTTCTCATGGCTGCTTTCTTCAACCAACCTTTGCATCTGCAATTGCATCGGTCGTAACGTTTCACGCAGCATCGCCTCAAACAGCCCGGCCTTACTACCAAAGTAATAACGGATCATCGCAATGTTCACACCCGCACGATCAGCAATTAAACGTGTCGAGACCTTATCGTATGGCTGAACGACAAACAGATCACGAGCATGCTCAATCAATAACTGTCGAACATCTAAGTTCTTTTGAGGTCGCCCTGCTTTTCGTGCCGTCATGGCAAAAATCCATCTCTATAATTAATCATATGATTAATTATAGAGATAAACAGGCGTAACAGTAGAAGATTAATTACTCACTATTTAATCAAATGATTAATTAATTTGGTCACGCTTGTGATTTTTTTGGTGAATCGTTCCATCAAAAAGATTTACTACAAAGTTTTAACCTACACATAAGCCAAACGATAAACTAACCCCCCAATACAAAACCGCCAATCAGATGATTCAGCCAACAAAACAACACAAAACAGCACAAACCAAACCAAAACGTCGCCAATGCACGCTGATATTGGATTTTCTTGTTTGACGCTCAGAATAAATTCCGGTAAATATGGTGTTAACAGTTTATTTACGGATATTTGTGTAATGATTTTTTCTTCTTCTCGACTGCTGAAACTTCTCCTTATCGTGAACCAATCGCGCGGGTAAGTTGTGGGTCAAGAACTACACAAATATTAAAACCCGCGCTGAGCGGGTTTTTTTGTAACTGGCACTTTTAAAAGAACATCATTCTTAATAATAATTTGGATAGCAATCGATTCATTATCGATATAAGGAAGCACCCATGAACGATCAAGTGATAATTTTTGACACGACCTTACGTGATGGCGAGCAAGCGTTGGCAGCAAGCCTTACGGTAAAAGAGAAATTACAGATCGCTTATGCACTTGAACGACTGGGTGTAGATGTTATTGAAGCCGGTTTCCCAGTGTCATCACCAGGCGATTTCGAATCTGTACAAACCATCGCGAAGAATATTAAAGATAGCCGAATCTGTGCACTTTCTCGCGCAGTTGCGAAAGACATCGACGCAGCGGCAGAAGCGTTAAAAGTCGCTGAGCAGTTCCGTATTCATACCTTTATTTCGACATCGACGGTTCACGTTCAAGACAAATTACGTCGCAGCTACGACGATGTTGTCGAGATGGCAGTAAAAGCTGTAAAGCATGCGCGTAACTATACCGATGATGTTGAGTTCTCTTGTGAAGATGCAGGTCGTACACCTATCGACAACCTATGTCGTATGGTTGAAGCTGCTATCAACGCTGGCGCAAAAACCATCAACATTCCAGATACTGTAGGCTACACAGTACCAAATGAATTCGGTGGCATTATCCAAACGCTATTTGATCGCGTACCAAACATCGATCAAGCGATCATCTCTGTTCACTGCCACGATGATTTAGGTATGTCGGTTGCCAACTCAATTGCTGCGGTTCAAGCGGGTGCTCGACAAATTGAAGGCACAATCAATGGTATTGGTGAGCGTGCGGGTAACTGTTCTTTAGAAGAAATCGCAATGATCATCAAAACTCGTCAAGAGCTATTAGGTGTTCATACTGGTTTGGATCACAAAGAGATTCACCGTACCAGTAAGTTGGTTAGCCAGCTTTGCCACATGCCAATTCAAGACAACAAAGCAATCGTTGGTGCTAACGCATTCAGCCACTCTTCAGGTATCCACCAAGATGGCATGCTTAAGAACAAGAACACTTACGAGATCATGACGCCTGAGTCTATTGGCTTGAAGAACAAAGCATTGAACCTAACAAGCCGCAGCGGTCGTGCAGCCGTTAAGAGCCACATGGATGCTATGGGTTACAAAGACAACGAGTACAGCCTAGATTCATTGTACGAAGACTTCTTGAAGCTAGCCGACCGTAAAGGCCAAGTGTTCGATTACGACCTTGAAGCACTAATGCACTTTGCGAACCTACGCGACGAAGATGACTTCTATAAACTTAACTACCTAAGCGTGCAATCTGGTAGTGTTATGTCTACCACCAGCATCAAGCTTCAATGTGGCGATGAAGAGAAATGCGAAGCGGCTGTTGGTAACGGCCCTGTTGATGCTTTATACCAATGTATCTACCGCTTAACGGGTTACGAGATTGCCTTGGATAAATTCGACCTTACCGCGAAAGGTGAAGGCGAAGATGGCCTAGGCCAAGCTGATATTATTGCTAACTATAAAGGCCGTAAATACCACGGTACGGGCGTTTCAACGGATATCGTTGAGGCCTCTGGTCAGGCGCTACTGCACGTTATTAATAGCATTCAACGCGCAGACACCATTGCTGAAATGAAACAGCAAAGAATCGCGACAGTTTAAACACCCAATAACAGAGCCCTAGAGCCGATGTTATTGGCTTTAGGGACAAAATTTAAAACGAGCGAACAGCTCAGTAACAAGAATTAAAGGATTAACATGACTGATAAATCATACAAGATTGCCGTACTACCTGGTGATGGCATTGGCCCAGAAGTAATGCAGCAAGCACATAAAGTGTTAGACGCGATCGAAAAGAAACACGCAATTAGCTTTTCTCGCGAAGAGTATGATGTTGGTGGTATCGCAATTGATAACCACGGCTGTCCACTTCCAGAAGCGACAGTAACAGGCTGTGAAGAATCTGACGCAGTACTATTTGGCTCGGTTGGCGGCCCTAAGTGGGAACACCTTCCACCAAACGATCAACCAGAGCGTGGTGCTCTACTTCCCCTGCGTAAACACTTCCAATTGTTCTGTAACCTACGTCCTGCACAAATCCATAAAGGTCTAGAGTCTTTCTCTCCTTTGCGTGCTGACATTTCAGGTAATGGTTTCGACATCGTTGTTGTTCGTGAGCTAACAGGCGGCATCTACTTCGGCCAACCTAAAGGTCGTGAAGGCGAAGGCGCAACTGAAAAAGCCTTTGATACTGAGATTTACCACCGTTACGAAATCGAACGCATTGCAAAGATTGCTTTTGAATCTGCACGTCTACGTAACAAAAACGTTTACTCAATCGATAAAGCGAACGTTCTACAGAGCTCTATCTTATGGCGTGAAGTGGTTGAAGAAATCTCGAAAGATTACCCAGATGTCACGCTAAACCACATGTACATCGACAACGCGACCATGCAGCTAATCAAAGATCCATCTCAGTTTGACGTAATGCTATGTTCAAACATCTTCGGTGACATCATCTCTGATGAGTGTGCAATGATCACCGGCTCTATGGGTATGCTTCCTTCTGCAAGCTTGAACGAAAGTAACTTCGGCCTATACGAACCTGCAGGTGGCAGCGCGCCAGATATCGCAGGCAAGAACATCGCGAACCCAGTAGCGCAAATTCTTTCTGCTGCGCTAATGCTTCGTTACAGCCTAGGCGAAGAAGCAGCAGCACAAGACATCGAAGCAGCGGTGTCTAAAGCACTTTCTGCAGGCGAGCTAACAGCAGACCTTGCAGGTAACAACCAAGCGCTTACTACCTCTGAAATGGGTGACAAGATCGCAGAGTACATCTTAGCTTCATAGGCTAAATGCTCCGATTAAAAGCAAGTACATAAGAATAATATCAAGCCAAGTCAGCTTAAACCGCATGACTTGGCTCGAAACAAACACTGGGACTGATGCTCCCAAGGAAGAACAGCTATGTCGACAAACCAGCAAGCAAAAACCTTATACGAAAAAGTTTACGACGCACACGTTGCAGTTGCAGCGAAAGGCGAAACGCCAATTCTTTATATCGACCGTCACCTAGTCCATGAAGTAACGTCACCTCAAGCATTTGATGGCCTGCGTGAAAAAGGCCGTAAAGTTCGCCAAGTCGGCAAAACTTTCGCGACCATGGATCACAACGTATCAACCCAAACCAAAGACATTAACGCTTCTGGTGAGATGGCTCGCATCCAAATGGAAACGCTATCGAAGAACTGTGAAGAGTTTGGTGTAACGCTTTACGACCTAAACCACAAATACCAAGGCATTGTGCACGTAATGGGCCCTGAGCTAGGTATTACCCTGCCAGGCATGACTATCGTATGTGGTGACTCACACACAGCAACACACGGTGCATTTGGTTCATTAGCATTCGGTATCGGTACTTCTGAGGTTGAGCACGTTCTAGCCACTCAAACTCTAAAACAAGCTCGCGCTAAAACGATGAAGATCGAAGTAAAAGGTAAGGTAGCACCGGGCATAACTGCAAAAGATATCGTGCTAGCGATCATCGGTAAAACAACAGCGGCTGGCGGTACTGGCTACGTTGTTGAATTCTGTGGTGAGGCAATTACTGACCTTACGATGGAAGGTCGTATGACGGTATGTAACATGGCAATCGAGCTTGGTGCTAAAGCCGGTCTAATTGCTCCAGATGCGACAACCTACGAGTACATCAAAGGTCGTAAGTTCTCTCCACAAGGCGAAGACTTAGAAGCAGCAATCCAATACTGGGATACCTTAAAAACCGATGCTGACGCAGAGTTCGATGCGGTTGTGACGCTAGAAGCAGCAGACATCAAACCACAAGTAACTTGGGGCACAAACCCAGGTCAAGTTATCTCGGTAGACACGCCAATCCCAGCACCAGAAAGCTTCGCAGATCCTGTTGAAAAAGCATCGGCGGAAAAAGCACTGGCTTACATGGGCCTTGAAGCTGGTAAATCTTTATCTGAATACAACGTTGATAAAGTGTTTGTGGGTTCTTGTACTAATTCTCGTATCGAAGACATGCGTGCAGCAGCAGCGGTAGCGAAAGGTCGCCAAGTTGCAAAACATGTGCAAGCGCTTATTGTTCCGGGTTCTGAGCAAGTAAAAGCTCAAGCTGAAGCTGAAGGCTTAGATGTAATCTTCAAAGAAGCAGGCTTCGAATGGCGCCTACCGGGTTGCTCTATGTGTCTTGCAATGAACAACGACCGTCTAGGTCCACAAGAGCGCTGTGCTTCTACATCCAACCGTAACTTTGAAGGTCGCCAAGGCCGTGATGGTCGAACGCACCTAGTTAGCCCAGCAATGGCTGCAGCTGCAGCGATCGCTGGTCACTTTGTCGATATTCGTGAACTTTAATTAGAGGATTTAACATGTCAGGTTTTCAACAACACACCGGATTAGTCGTTCCTCTAGATACGGCCAACATCGATACTGATGCGATCATCCCAAAGCAGTTCCTACAAAAAGTGAACCGCATTGGTTTTGGTAAACACTTGTTCCACGATTGGCGCTTTCTCGACGACGCTGGTCAACAGCCAAACCCTGAGTTTGTGATGAACGAGGCTCGCTACCAAGGCGCTTCGATTCTACTGGCTCGTGAGAATTTTGGTTGTGGTTCATCTCGTGAGCACGCACCTTGGGCACTTGCTGATTACGGTATCCAAGTGATGATTGCGCCAAGCTTTGCAGACATCTTCTACGGTAACTCGATCAATAACCAAATGGTTCCAGTTCGATTGACTGAGCAAGAAGTGGATGAAATCTTCCAATTCGTCGAAGCAAATGAAGGTGCTGAAGTTACCGTTGATCTAGAAGCAATGAAAGTCAGCGCAAATGGCAAACAGTACTCATTTGAAATTGATGAGTTCCGTCGTCATTGCCTACTGAACGGTTTAGACAACATCGGCCTAACACTGCAGCACGCTGATAAGATTTCTGCGTATGAAGAAAAGATTCCAAGCTTCCTAAAATAAAGAAGCCTTGAAATAGAAAAACAGTTTCAAAAATCGAAAAGGTTGGCTCAATGCCAACCTTTTTTATTTGGTTGAGCTTTAGTTTAATGCGTCTATTAAACTCTGATGTGTAATTTTACTGAATAGCCATGAAAGAAATTAGTAAAGCGTAAGGTCTTAGTAGTCAGTCATCAGGAGAATGCCATGAAACAACTACTCGTTATTATCAGCCTACTTTTTTCAACCTTAGTTTGGTCTGCGCCTAAATCCGATCTTTGGCCGTACTGGAATCAAAGCAATGAAACCAATCTAGAACAAGTATCTCACCAAGATTGGCAGCAATTTCTCGATAACTACCTAGTTAAACAAGGGCAAAATACCCTAGTTCGCTATAAAGCAGTGAACACTGCCGATAAAAAAAAGCTCAAGCAATACATCAAGCAACTCGAACAAGTTAATCCGCTCGACTATTCAAAAGCAGAGCAGTATGCCTATTGGGTTAACCTATACAACGCCGTGACTGTCGATTTGATTCTTGATGCCTACCCGATAAAATCCATCACTAAACTTGGCGGACTATTTAGTTTCGGGCCGTGGGGAGATGATGTAGTAGTCGTAAACGGTAAGTCACTGACACTCAACGATATTGAACATCGAATCCTAAGACCGATTTGGCAAGATCCACGCACGCATTATGCAGTTAACTGTGCCAGCCTAAGTTGCCCTAACTTGCAGCCTGATGCTTTTACCTCTGACAATACTGAAACCTTGCTAGAGCAAGCTGCTCATGAGTTTGTAAACAGTGACAAAGGCGTACTGGTTACAAATAATAAGCTCCAGCTATCATCGATTTATGAATGGTTTGCCGTGGATTTTGGTACAGAGAAACAACTCATTCAACACTTAGACCAATATCGAACAGAAGCAGTCGCCAATACTCAAAATATCAGTTATGACTATGACTGGTCGCTCAACCAAGCTAACTAGCTCTAACGCTAAACTTCATAACTAAAGCAAAACAAAAAAGAGGCTAGGGTTTTATCAACCACTAGCCTCTTTTCATCTATTTCACTGAATTCTAAAACTAGAAACTTGAACCTGGCTGCTGCAAGAATTCAACCTCTTCAGGAGTCGAAGTTCGTCCTAACACTTCATTTCGGTGCGGATAGCGACCAAATCGCTCAATGATAATCTTGTGCTTAAACTCAAAATCCAAATTATGTTCTAATCCCGTTTGAGAAAAGAGCTCCACGGCTTGTTCATGGACCAACAAAGACTCACTGTGCATATAAGGCATATACAGGAAACTTTTTTGTTGCTCGTTAAGTTGGTGGTCAAAACCACCCGCTACCGCCTCTTGCGCTAGAGCCAACGCCATCGGATCAGCCGAAAAAGCTGCCGGACTGTTTCTACCAATATTTCGAGAAAACTGATCAAGCACGATAATCTCTGCCAATCGCCCTTGTGCGTTTTGTCGCCATTCAAACAGCTCACCTTGAGTCGCAGTTTTGTGCAGTTCAGAAAATCGAGACTCTATCAAAGAGTCAATCTCGGCGCCGCCAGTAAACCAATCTTTAGGCGTCAACTCATCGAACCAAAACTCTAGAACATCCTGATACGTTACCGTCATATAATTCCCTTTAATAAAAAAGCGAGTCATTTAATGTCATGACTCGCTTTAGTGTTCGATTACTTAAAACCTTTAACTTTTTTTATCAGGTCATAAGCATTTTGAATCTCTTGCGATTTCTCTTTCGCAACATTCATCATCTCTGGAGGCAAGCCCTTCGCCATCAGTTTATCTGGGTGGTGCTCATTCATCAGCTTACGATAAGCTTTCTTGACCTCTTTACCGTCGGCACTCTCACTCACACCTAGTACCTTAAAAGCATCGCCAAGCTGATTCTGCTGTGAAGCCTGTTGCCAACCTGATGATTGCCCATGGCCTTGATGACTACCAAAGCTTCCGCCTTGCTGTTGGAAACGGAATGCAGCTTCTTGCATCTGCAAGCGGCGTTCTAATTGCTCTGCAGAAAACCCTAGACCTTGAGCTATCTTATGCAAGACCTGACGCTCACTTGGATGCAAGCTCCCATCAGCAAATGCAGCAGATACTTGCAACTCAAGAAAGAACTGTAGAAGATCAAAACGACCACCCGATGAGATTTTCACTCGCTCAAGTACGTCGCTCAGCGGGAAGTCACTCTCTTTACCGTCACGAAAAGCATCTTGCGCCGCTTTACGTTGCTCTCCATGTAGGTTCATGCGCTCCATCATGGTAGAAGCAAGCTGAATCTCTTCTGGTGTTACTTGCCCCTTCGCTTTAGCAACATGTCCCATAACCGCAAAAGCGGATTTAAAAAACTCACTCTGTCTTTCTGCTTGACTTGGCCCTCGACCAAAACCAGAGCTATTGAATCCAGATTGGTTCAATCGGCGAGCTTTATCGAATTGATGTCCTAAAAACAGACCAAAAACTAAACCGAGCGGCCCTCCAAATAAAAAGCCAAAAAACGCGCCCAAAATTTTGCCAAATATTTGCATTATGTGTTCTCTATCTATGAATTTTATCTGAGTAATGCTGTCTGATGATGCTGAATGCTAATATTTCCTTTATCATAAGGAAAATGCTTTATTAATTGGATTGATACTAGATCAACCCTTCATCTAGTGACACAGGATAGTTCAACTTCATGCAATCTTTTTCCCGCACCTTGTTAGCCGCGTCTATAAGTACGGCGTTATACGTGTCGACAACTCAAGCTGAAACAATCACCAATAGTAGTGTGCAGGAAATGCCCTCTATAGATCAATGCTTGATCGAACCCGCTGCAGAAAACGAGACACAGCTACCCGCACACGTTGAGTCAGATCGCTTAGAAGCTATCAATGGTGACAAGGCTATATATTCAGGTGACGTAAGAGTTACGCAAGGGAACAAGACCATCCTTGCTGATAACGTAACCCTACACCAACAAGAAAATATCGTTGTAGCTGAAGGCAACGTAAACTTTAGTGACGGTCAAATCAAGTCAGTATCAGATAGAGCAACCAACAATCTGACTACCGATGAGATGACGTTAGAAAATACCGATTACGAATTTCTTTGCGAACCAGGTCGCGGAGATGCTGTTTATATCGCAAAAACAGGTAAAGCGGTTTATGAGATTGAAGATGGCTCGATTACCTCTTGCCCGATTGGTGACAACGCTTGGCGTCTAAGAGCATCGAGTATCGATGTCGACCAAGACGAAGAGCAAGCGACCTTTTATAACCCACGCTTTGAAATCCAGAGCGTTCCAGTTTTCTATCTGCCTTATCTAACTGTCCCTATTGGCGATACACGTAAAACAGGTTTCCTGTACCCAACCGTGTCATACGGTTCAAGTGATGGCTTTGAAGCTGAAATCCCTGTTTATTGGAACTTAGCACCAAACTACGACTTAGAAACCACTTTTAAGTACATGCAAGAGCGTGGCACACAACTTAACAGTAAATTCCGTTACTTGAGCGACTTTGGCTCAGGTAGTATCGAGTCTGAGTATTTACCGGATGACAAAAAATACTCAGAAAAAGGCGACCGTTGGGGAGCTCAACTTCAGCACTCAGGGATATTCCAGCAATCGTGGTTGTTTGAAGTCGACTACTCAAAAGTCAGCGACATTGATTACTTTACCGATCTAAGTTCTGGTATTGGTAATCGTGAAGATGGCCAACTACTTCAGGAAGGCCGAGCGACATACCGTTCCCAAAACTGGGATGCATCGGTACTTGTTCGAGATTTCCAAGTTCTGACTACAAGTAATAACCTACCTTACCGCCTAATGCCACAGCTAGAGTACAATTACTATGCTCCTGAGGTGATGGAGTACTTAGACTTCGACATGATAAGTCATGTCTCAATATTTGATACCGACGCTGCAGGCAAGCCATCGGCGAACCGTATTCACGTGGAACCCGGTATTACCATCCCAGTAGGGAATACTTGGGGTACTTGGACCACAGAAGCTCGACTACTTGGTACTTACTATCAACAAGATCTTGATGGCGTTGATACAGGTGCGGGTTCTGATTATGAAGGCTTAGAAGAATCGGTAAGCCGAGTTATTCCAGAGTTTAGAAGCCACGCAGGTATCGTCCTAGAACGCGACACCACTATTGTTGGCAACTATACTCAAACACTCGAACCGCAAGTCCAGTATCTTTACGTGCCAGAAGAAGATCAAAGCGATATTGGTCTTTATGATACTACGCTGTTACAAACCGATTATTACGGTCTATTTAGAAGCCGTAAATACAGTGGTGTAGACCGTATCGCAGCTGCAAACCAAGTCAGTTATGGGGCTTCATCTCGTTTCTTTGATGACGAATACAAAGAAAGACTAAATATATCATTTGGTCAAATATTCTATTTTGATAAAGATACAAAACAAACCCTGAGCAGTGAAGGATCTAATGATAAAACTAATTATTCTTCTTGGGCTATCGAAATGGACTTCAACTACGATGACTATCTGTTCTACCATGGTGGCGTGCAATACGACATTGACTCATCTTCGATGCAATTAGCCAATAGTACACTTGAATACCGCTTTGCTGGTGGTTACATACAAACCAACTATCGCTACGTTACAGAAGAATACATAAATGAAACTGTAGATTTTGACGTATCATCAATAACAAGAGATGGTATATCTCAAGCAGGTTTACTCGGTGCCTACCAAATTTCGCCAAAGTGGAATACCAGTGCTCAATATTTCTATGACTTAACCACACAAGAAGATCTAGAGTGGTTAGCTCGTTTAAACTACAGATCGGATTGTTGGTACATCGGCTTTACTTATAGTAACCGTTTGACAAATAACATTAGTAATCCAAATACTACGCCTGAATATGAAAATAACTTCAGCGTTAACTTCGGTATTGTAGGCTTTGGTACCAACATTGGTTCTGACTCTGGAGCAGTTGGGGATAGCAGCTCCGACAACTCGCTAAGCTACGGTCGCCCATTCTTCTTAAACAACTAATTTTCTTTACTGATAAGACATCAGTAAATTTAAAGGATTACACATGACATTGTGGAAACGCACATTAATTGCCATTGCAGCAGCTTGTACTTTATCAACAAGCTATGCAGCGCCGATCGAGCTAGACAGCGTAAAAGTTATCGTTAACGAAGGCGTTATCTTACAAAGTGACATCGATGCTTCTATGAAGACGCTGCGTGCAAACGCTAAAAAAAGCGGTCAAACACTGCCATCACAAGACGTGCTCAACGAGCAAGTGCTTGAAAAACTGATCATCGATACTATTCAAACTCAAGAAGCGGAACGTATCGGTGTTCGTATTGATGATGCTCGACTTGATCAAGCTATTGAAGGTATCGCCAAAGACAACAACCAAACGGTAGAACAACTTACCGCATCGGTTGCTGAAGAAGGCCTTAGCTACAATGCATTTCGAGAGCAAGTAAGAAAAGAAATTGCGGCAAGTGAGGCTCGCAATGCTCTAGTTCGCCGTCGTATTAACATCCTTCCTGCAGAGGTCGATAACCTAGCGGATATCTTAGCGCAAGAGACTAACGCAACCGTTCAATACAAGATTGGACACATTCAGCTTCGCTTCAATGATGACCAAACCAAAGAAGAGCTAGAAGCCCAAGCTAAAGAACTTGTCGAAGAACTGAACTCAGGCAAAGATTTTAGCACCATGGCATATACTTACTCTAAAGGTCCTAAAGCACTACAAGGTGGTGATTGGGGGTGGATGCGCAAAGAAGAGATGCCGACCATCTTTGCTGATCAAATCAAAATGCAAAATAAAGGCAGCATCATAGGTCCTTTCCGAAGCGGCGTTGGTTTCCATATTCTAAAAATTGAAGATGTGAAAGGCTTAGAAACCGTAGCGGTAACGGAAGTTAATGCTCGTCATATCCTGATTAAGCCAACGGTCATCTTGAGTGATGACGGTGCCAAAGAGCAACTTGAAGAAATCACTCGTCGTGTCAACGCAGGTGAAGCGAGCTTTGGCGACCTTGCTCAACAATACAGCCAAGACCCAGGTTCTGCAGTACAAGACGGTGAGCTAGGTTACCAAACGCCAGATTTGTATGTACCAGAGTTCAAACACCAAGTAGAAACACTACCCGAAGGTAAGATCAGTGCGCCATTCAAAACCGTGCACGGTTGGCACATTGTTGAAGTACTAGACCGTCGCGAAGTAGACCGTACTGATTCAGCTTTGAAAAATAAAGCTTACCAAATTCTATTTAACCGTAAATTCAATGAAGAAGCTGGTGCTTGGCTACAAGAAGTGAGAGCAAGTGCCTTTGTGGAAATGGTTGAGGACGACCAAGATGACAACTAAACGTATTGTCATAACTGCAGGAGAGCCCGCGGGGATAGGTCCAGATCTGACTCTGGCTCTATCTCAAGAAAGCTGGCCTCATCAACTTGTAGTCTGTGCCGATAAGACACTGCTAGCTGAACGAGCTAAAGTGCTTGGTATCGAAGTGGATCTGCTAGATTACGACGCAAACGCGGCTAAGCAACCTCAACGTGCTGGCACACTAGTAGTGAAACACATTCCACTTGCTGAAATGGCAATTGCGGGCCAACTCAACGAGGCTAATGGCCATTACGTATTAAATACTTTAGAAACCGCAGCAATTGGCTGTATGAATGATGAATTTGATGCTATTGTCACCGGCCCTGTTCACAAGGGTGTAATTAACCGAGCTGGCGTTGCTTTTAGTGGCCATACCGAGTTCTTTGCAGAGAAGTCCAATACACCACTGGTAGTGATGATGTTGGCAACTGAAGGGCTGCGTGTTGCTCTCGTAACAACGCACATCCCACTAGCTTATGTATCTCAAGCAGTGACCGAAGACAGATTAGAGCAAATTATTGCTATTCTGAATAAAGACTTGGTTGAAAAATTTGCTATTGAGAAACCAACTATCTACGTGTGTGGCTTGAATCCACATGCTGGTGAAGATGGTTGCTTAGGGCGTGAAGAAATAGAAACCATCACCCCGACGCTAGAAAAAATTCGCCAAAAAGATGGCATCAATTTAGTTGGCCCATTGCCAGCAGACACCATCTTTAATGAAAAATATTTGCAAGATGCAGATGCTGTTTTAGGTATGTATCACGACCAAGTACTCCCGGTATTGAAATACAAAGGGTTTGGTCGCTCAGTGAACATCACGCTTGGCTTACCGTTTATTCGCACATCAGTCGACCACGGTACCGCCTTAGACTTGGCAGGGAAAGGCCAAGCCGATACAGGGAGCTTTAGAACAGCGCTCACGCACGCCATTGAATTAGTAGAGAAAAAGCAATGAGAAATGATGTCCACTTAGGACACAAAGCGCGTAAACGTTTTGGTCAAAACTTCCTTAACGATCCATACATTATTGATGGCATCGTATCGAGCATTAACCCACTACCAGGTCAAAATCTAGTAGAGATCGGCCCTGGTCTAGGCGCTATTACTGAGCCTGTGGGTAAGCTTGTCGATAAATTTACCGTTATCGAATTGGATAGAGACCTTGCAGAGCGTCTTCGTAACCATCCGGATTTGGCTGATAAGCTAACAATCCGCGAAGGCGATGCGATGAAGTTCGACTTCCAAGAGCTCGTTAAGCCAAACAATAAGCTACGCATCTTTGGTAACTTGCCATATAACATCTCTACACCATTGATGTTCCACCTTTTTGAATTCCATAAAGACGTGCAAGACATGCACTTTATGCTTCAAAAAGAAGTGGTTAACCGTTTAGCTGCTGGTCCTGGCAGCAAAGCTTACGGTCGTCTTACTGTAATGGCTCAATACTACTGCAAAGTAACACCAGTACTGGAAGTGCCACCAACGGCTTTCGTTCCGCCACCGAAAGTAGACTCAGCAGTTGTACGCTTGCAGCCATACGAAGTGTTACCTTACCCAGCAAAAGATCTAAAATGGTTAGATCGTGTTTGTCGTGAAGGCTTTAACCAACGTCGTAAAACCGTTCGTAACTGCTACAAGAGCTTAATTGATAAGGAAGTACTTGAAGAACTTGGTATCAACCCAAGTATGCGTCCTGAAAACTTAACGCTCGAGCAGTTTGTCGACATGGCAAACTGGCTGCACGACAGTCACAACGCTGATAAATAAATAAAAAAGGCTCCTACACTTCGGTTAGGAGCCTTTTTTATGTAATACTTTAATTACATTAAGTATACCAACAACAAAAGGTGCGAATATGGATATATCTACGCCTTGTATCAAATGCCAGGTTCACTCTAAATACATAGAGGAGCAATCTGAGCCAACGAAGAACCGTTACGTCTTCGCCTACATCATAACCATCAAAAACCTAAGTAAAACAACGGTGCAGCTGATGTCTCGCCGCTGGTTAATTACCGACTCTAACGGCAAGCAGCTCACCATTGAAGGTGATGGCGTGGTTGGGCAACAACCCGTGATTGAAGCCAACGACGAATACACCTACACAAGTGGCACTGTCATCGAAACCCCTGTTGGCGTTATGCAAGGTCACTATGTGATGACCGATAACAAGGGCATTGATTTTATTACCGAAGTTGACCCATTCAGACTCGCAATCCCTAATATTCTTAATTAGCCGTACATCCGTATCTACAGGAAATTATTGTGTCGAATTATATTGTCGGAGACATCCAAGGGTGCTTCGACGAACTTCAATTACTGCTTGAAGTTATTAACTTTGATAAACACCAAGATACCTTATGGGTAGCTGGAGACCTAGTCGCTCGAGGCCCAAAATCATTGGAAACTCTACGCTTTATTCGTAGCCTTGGTGACGCAGCTAAGGTTGTATTAGGCAACCACGACTTACACCTTCTGGCGGTGTCCTTAGGGCTATTTCCAGCGAAACCAAAAGATAAGACTCAAGCGATTCTTGATGCTGAAGATCGTGAATTACTACTCGAATGGTTAAGGCAACAACCTTTGCTTCAGGAACACCCGGAGTTCGTGATGTGCCATGCGGGTATCTCACCGCAATGGAGCATAGAAACAGCACGTATCGAAAATCGAGAGATAGTATCCTTGCTGAAGTCAGACAGATGGCAATGGCTTATCGAAAACATGTACAGCAACACGCCTGATTTATGGCATCAGGATTTACATGATATTGAGCGCTATCGCTATGCAATCAATAGCCTAACAAGAATGCGCTTCTGTTTTGAAGATGGTCGACTCGACATGGCATGTAAGCTACCACCCAATGAAATTACCGATGAACCATTAGTACCGTGGTTTGACCTTCCACAACGCATAAAGCTCGATAAAACCGTTGTTTTTGGACACTGGGCTGCACTTGAAGGCTATAACGGAAAAGACGTGATTGGACTTGATACTGGCTGCGTTTGGGGAGGAGACTTAACCGCACTTCGCTGGGAAGACAAACAGTTTTTTACTCAAAAAGCGCTATAGAAACAGAGATACGAACGCTTGCGCTGCTGGGTACAGTAACGCAAGCATTTTTCAAAGCCTAACTCTTAATAACCACAGTTAACGCTCGAGAATCACAAACTCCATATTGTGTTTGTTTTTCTCATCCGCTTGATAAGTATCATTAAAGCTTTGTTTCCAACCCTCTCCCCAGTCTGGGAATTGAGTGTCGCCATCAACATCAAAATCGATATAGGTCAGGTACAACTTGTCTGCTTTAGGTAGGCAGCTTTCATAGATTGAACCACCACCGATGATCATCACCTCTTCAACATCACTAACGAGATCCAGAGCTTTTTCAATAGAAGTAACCGTTGTCACCCCTTCGATCTCTAAGCTCTCATCACGGCTAATCACAACGTTTAATCGGCCAGGTAAAGGACGACCGATCGAATCATAGGTTTTACGCCCCATGACTACAGGCTTACCCATAGTTGAGCGCTTGAACCATGCAAAATCCGCAGGCAAGTGCCAAGGCATCTGGTTGTCTTTACCTATTACACGGTTATTGGCCATTGCTGCAATCATACTGATGATCATAAATCGAAAGTCCTGTCCTTAACTGAGAGAGATTTGATGCTAGACGATAGGTCTGCGTCGGTAGAATAACAGCCCGGGTACAGCTAAGCCAACCGCTAGTCCAGCGATAATGAACATTGATTTCAAAAAGTTCTCCATCAACATTGCCAGTAACTCGGGAGTGTAGCCAGCTCTGTTAATCTCTACCATAGCAATCATTGCCTTGAAGGCAAACACGCCTGGGACCATAGGAATCAAGGCAGCAACCGTAAATACTTTAGGATGCGCTAACAGTTTATGTGACCAATGAACCCCTATCATACCAACTACCGTCGCGGCGAAAAATGTCGCCCATTCGATTGGAATACCAAAGTGCATCATCAGGTAACGGCTACCGTGACCAATAGAGCCTCCTAATGCACAATAAATTAACGCGCGCTGTGGGACGTTAAACACCAATGCGAATCCAACCGCAGGAATCGCGGCGAAAAACATATCATTGAGCAAACCTAAAAACAGTTCGAAAATACTCATTAGCTCGCCCATCCCCAAACATCAGATAAACTCATCGCTGCAACAATACCCAAGCTCGTTGCCAGAGTTAATAAGCTGGCCATGGTAAAGCGCGCTAACCCCATATTAATGTGGCCTTTGAGCATATCAGCAACAGAGTTAATCAGAGGAAAGCCTGGTACTAGCATCAATACTGATGAAGCCATCACGATCGTGGGTTGACCGCCAATATTGTAAAGTACTGCTTGAGCAGAGATGGTAGTGGTAACGAATGCGGTGATCGCAAAATTTAATAAAGGATTGAAATGACGATGGCCAACTTCTTGTCTGACGATCATGCCACAGGCTGAAGCAATAAAAGTCATCATGAATACCTGCCAATCTCCGCCCGCAAGACGGCTAAAAGAGGCGCACGATAACCCTATCATCACAACCACTAGCCAACGGTTGTAGCGTTCAGGGCTGATGTTTTGAATCTTTTTATATGCTAATTCATAATCGAGAATTCCCTTCTCCATCATGATGCAAATTCGCTGAATGTCAGTGATCACTTGCATGTTAATGCCACGATCAGCACAGCTTCGTGTGGTGGTAATACAGTGATCATTCATCACGGTAGTGACAACGAGCGCATTGGCTGACAGTGCGACTTCAACCTCATTCACCCCACAAGCAATGCCGATACGGCGCATAATATCGCCGACCAGTGTACTTTCAGCTCCGTGTGCCAGTAACATTTGTCCTGATTGAGCGACAAGTCTTGAGATCGCTCTTTGCTTTAGTGCCATGATTTCCTTCCCATAGGCGTTAAATTTCTAGAAATAAATTCTGCATTAAAATCCGACTGTACATAATGATTTAGATACAAAAAAACCGCAATTTTCATTGCGGTTTAATAAAACTATCAGTGTACTTGTAAGAAGCGACCGATGCGTTATGAGAAACTAAGAGGATTAGTCACGAACATAGATAACATGACCGTCATCTTCTTCGTCATCCCAATCGTCCCAGTCATCGTCATCTTCAGTGACGACATTCTTACCGCTCATCGCATCTTTATGGTAGTCATCCCACATAAAGTCTACTTTTTCTTCTTCTTCAACTTCTACAACTTCACGAGGTAGGTTTTCCATAAACTCACCTAGTTTGAAGCAAAGATCTTTGGTGCCGATTTTGTTCACAGCAGAGATCTTGAAGTACTCGCCTTCCCAACCCAAAGCATCGATGATTTCTTGAATCTTTTCGTCTGCTTCGTCTTCAGGCATTAGGTCAACTTTGTTGAACACTAACCAACGAGGTTTCTGTGAAACTTTTTCACTGTATTGCTCAAGCTCATCAATGATCGTTAGTGCATTCTGAATAGGATCAGACTGATCGATCGGCATAATATCGATCATATGCAGAAGAACACGACAACGCTCAAGGTGCTTAAGGAAACGAATACCAAGGCCTGCGCCATCAGCTGCGCCTTCAATTAGACCAGGGATATCGGCAACGACGAAGCTCTTTTCAGGAACGACACTTACCACGCCCAAGCTTGGGATCAAGGTAGTGAACGGGTAATCAGCCACTTTTGGTTTCGCAGCAGATACTGAACGAATAAAAGTAGATTTACCTGCGTTTGGTAGGCCAAGCATACCAACGTCAGCTAATAGAAGAAGCTCTAAACGCAGTTCGCGAACTTCACCTTTAGTACCCATTGTCTTTTGACGAGGTGCACGGTTAACAGACGATTTAAAACGCGTGTTACCAAGACCGTGCCAACCACCTTTACCAACCATTACTTTCTTACCGTGCTCAGCAACTTCAGCAACGATTTCGTTGGTATGGATATCAACCGCACGAGTACCTACAGGTACTTTCAGTGTAATGTCTTTACCACGTTTACCAGTACAGTTACCACCGCGACCGTTCTCACCACGCTCTGCGTTGTAAAAGCGTTGGAAACGATAATCGATCAGTGTGTTCAAGTTCTCATCCGCTTGGATGTAAACATCACCACCGTCACCGCCGTCACCGCCGTCAGGGCCACCTTTAGCGACGAATTTTTCGCGCCAAAAGCTAACTGTACCATTACCGCCATCACCGGCTTCTATTTTTACTACCGCTTCATCAACGAATTTCATTTTTTAACTCCGCACTTACGTTGCGTTACCACTCATCAAGGAGTGATATAAATTCTAGCAGATCCGTGTTTAGATCGATCACCTAAGATCTAGGCCGACCTGCAACCAAGGAACAAATAAGGAGAGGTTCTTTGCTTTCTTTTTCTTAAAAAACAAATGGTTTCTTAAAAACCAAACTGCTTATTAAAAAGTAAAGCCAGAGCGTCTGCTTTTTTATTCTTGCTATAAATAAAAAACCCTGCCGAATCGGCAGGGCTTTTGAATTCAGCTTGAAAGCTAATAAAATAATCTAGTTAAAGATTAAATTACTCAGCTTCGATGCTTACAAACTTACGGTTTTTAGGACCTTTAACAGCAAATTTCACTTTACCTTCAGTAAGAGCGAAAAGAGTGTGGTCTTTACCGATGCCAACGTTTGTGCCAGCGTGGAACTTAGTACCACGTTGACGAACGATGATGTTACCTGCAAGAACAGATTCACCACCAAAACGCTTAACACCAAGACGTTTGCTTTCTGAATCGCGGCCGTTATTAGTAGAACCGCCAGCTTTTTTATGTGCCATTGTTAAACTCTCCTAATACTTAAGCGTTAATGCCAGTGATTTTCACTTCAGTGAACCACTGACGGTGACCAGCTTGCTTACGCGAGTGCTTACGACGACGGAACTTAACGATTTTTACTTTATCGCCACGACCGTGTTGTACTACTTCAGCAGTAACCTTGCCACCTTCAACAAGAGGTGCACCAACAGCGATTTCTTCGCCGTTAGCAACAAGAAGAACTTTATCAAATTCTACAGTTGCACCAGTTTCAACGTCTAATTTCTCTAAACGAAGTGTTTGACCTTCGCTTACTCGGTGTTGTTTGCCACCAGATTGGAAAACAGCGTACATATTTTACTCCGCTTTTTCCGCACAGCCTATGGTTGTTAATTGTACAACTCGGGTGTGCGCTAAACTAATCAATAGGGCGCAGATTCTACGGGAATCATGGCGCTATGACAAGCCATATTTTTAAAAAATTGGCGAAAACCTGTTCGCCAAAGAAAAGTGCGGCAATCATGCCCTTTAGCGATGTATTAATCAACGTTTTTTAGTGTATTATTCAACAATTAAATACAACGTATAAGCCTTACAGGGTCTAACTTCAGCCGGATGAACAATGGATTTTAAAGCTATCCAAACGCTTACTGCCAATGATATGGCAAAAGTGAATGAAACAATTCAAGCCCAACTTAATTCTGACGTAAGTTTAATCAACCAGCTTGGTTTTTATATCGTTAGCGGCGGTGGCAAACGCCTACGCCCTTTGCTTGCTCTTTTATCTGCTCGTGCACTTGGTTATCAAGGTGAAGCTCACATCACCTCAGCAGCCTTTATCGAGTTTATTCACACCGCTACCCTGCTCCATGATGATGTTGTCGACGAATCAGACATGAGACGCGGTAAAGCGACAGCCAATGCCGCTTTTGGTAATGCAGCTAGCGTTTTGGTGGGCGACTTTATTTATACTCGCTCATTCCAAATGATGACAACGCTAGGATCCTTAAAGATCCTTGAGTTGATGAGCGAAGCGGTAAACGTAATTGCCGAGGGTGAAGTTCAACAATTAATGAACTGCAACAACCCAGACACCACAGAAGAAAGCTATATGCAGGTGATCTACTCTAAGACCGCTCGCCTGTTTGAAGCTGCAACGCAAATCGGTGCCATTCTTAGCGAATCATCACCAGAAATCGAAACAGCAATGCAGAACTACGGTAAGTACTTAGGCACCGCATTCCAACTAATTGATGATGTGATGGATTACACAGCTGACGGTAAAGAGATGGGTAAGAACGTTGGTGACGATCTTGCCGAAGGCAAACCAACGCTGCCTCTACTTTACGCAATGCACAATGGTTCTTCTGAACAAGCAAGCATGATTCGTGAAGCGATTGAAAAAGCGAATGGGATGGAACGTCTCGACGATATTATGGCTGTGATGAAAGAGACAGGCTCTTTAGAGTACACAACAAATAAAGCCTATGAAGAAGCCGATAAAGCGATTGCTGAGCTTTCTGTACTTCCTGACTCTGAATATAAGCAAGCGCTAACAACGCTCGCACACTTGGCAGTTAAACGCAGTAAGTAAGCTCGTTGATAGACAACTAGCTTCTATATAAATAATAAAAAAGAGCCTCAGGGCTCTTTTTTAGTTTTGAACAAATATTTATAAAAGATCCAAGTTCAATATCGGCTCGCTTCTAATGATAGTGGCAATTGTGCTTCAATCTCTTCAAGCTCTTCCATTGGCACTGCGTATTGCTCATGCCCATTGTAAGTCTCTACTAAGGCATACTGCTCTTGCTCATCAATAACCAATACTTTTCCTAGGTGCCCCAAATATTCGACATTCATACCCTTCTGAACAGTAGCCATAAAATTTACCCTCAACTTGGTTGTAGAGGAAAATACGAGTAGCTTGAATTCTAGGATCAAAAAAGCCGATCATAATGACCGGCTCTTATTAATTAACTTTTAGGCTGAGTTAAATAGCGTCTCGCTTATTTAGCGAATTCAACACCAATCTCAATGTCGCCATTTAGTGTTTCAAGCATGCTATCTAAAGCGTTACGTTCGAAGTCGCTCAGCTCACCGTAGCTAAGGATCGCTTCAGCGCCCTCTTTGCCAAGTTTAACTGGTTGTGCGAAGAATGGTGCGTGCTCGCCTTCACCTTCAACGTATGCGCATTCAATCACATTCTCTTCGCCTTGAAGTGCTTTAACTAGTGCAAGACCGAAACGACAAGCCGCTTGACCCATAGACAGTGTCGCACTACCGCCGCCAGCTTTAGCTTCTACTACTTCCGTACCTGCATTTTGGATGCGAGTCGTTAGCGCTGCGATTTCTTCATCAGTGAACTCTACGCCTTCAACTTGAGAAAGCAGAGGAAGGATAGTTACGCCTGAGTGACCGCCGATAACAGGAACACGGATGTCGCCTGGATCTTTATCTTTTAGTTCAGCAACGAACGTTTCAGAACGAATCACATCAAGAGTCGTAATACCAAATAGACGACGCTTGTCGTAAACGCCCGCTTTTTTCAGTACTTCAGCCGCGATTGGCACTGTCGTGTTTACTGGGTTAGTGATGATACCAACACAAGCAGTAGGACAAGTAACTGCGATTTTCTCTGCAAGAGACTTAACAATGCCAGCGTTCACATTGAAAAGATCCGCACGATCCATACCAGGCTTACGAGCAACACCTGCAGAAATAAGTACAACATCCGCACCTTCTAGTGCTGGTGTTGGATCTTCACCTGCGTAACCTTTGATCGAAACAGGCGTTGGGATATGGCTAAGATCGGCAGCAACACCCGGTGTTACCGGTGCGATATCGTAAAGTGCAAGATCTGAACCAGCAGGTAGGCGGTTCTTAAGTAGTAGGGCTAGGGCTTGACCGATGCCACCAGCGGCACCAATAACAGCTACTTTCATTGTTATTCTCCTTGAGAGCTTTCTCTTATAAATTCTTTGTAGGGTAATTCTTGAGCTAAATCTAAGTTAAAAAACTATATTAATCACAAAGTGATTACAATCAATTAACGCTAGCTTTGCGACTTCGCGCAAGTCAATAAAACCGTGCTACACAGCGAGTTCGCATTATGGCGATAATCAACTGAAATAACAAAATAAGTCGTCGCAAATAACACATTATTCTATTAAATATTTACAGTGATATAACTAACAAATTACTGGGATATTTTGGCTAAAATTGAATATGTATGCGAGAATATGCAAACATCTTTGTTAATGAATAAGAATGACATATGCGCAATACAGAAAAGCAAGACAACTTAGTTCGTGCATTTAAAGCCTTACTAAAAGAAGAACGTTTTGGCTCACAAGGCGAAATTGTAGATGCCCTAAAACACGAAGGTTTTGAAAGCATCAACCAGTCTAAAGTCTCGCGTATGTTAACCAAGTTTGGTGCCGTTCGAACTCGTAACGCAAAAATGGAGATGGTTTACTGTCTTCCTGCTGAACTTGGTGTTCCGACAGTTTCTAGCTCTTTACGAGAATTAGTACTAGATATTGACCACAACAATGCATTAGTTGTGATACACACTGGCCCTGGTGCAGCTCAGCTTATTGCTCGCTTATTAGACTCACTAGGTAAGTCGGAAGGCATATTGGGTGTGGTCGCGGGTGATGACACTATCTTTATTACTCCAACGTTATCGGTTACCACTAAGCAACTGTTTGATTCTGTGTGCGAACTGTTTGAATACGCAGGATAATTGATCACAGTTTCATAACTATCAGCCTTACTAATGGATCACGAGCATCTATTCGCTTCGTGATCCAAATCACATCCTAGAATATCCATGCTCCCCTCCCGAAATTACACTAAATCATTGATTTTAAAAAACTCAGTAGCAAATTAAACACGAGATCTAGACATCATTTGTTAGATTTTTTAGCTATATCTTTTAACATTCGAGTAATTTTCTGCCAATTTTTGATATTATTCAGCCACTTTTTCATCACATGGATTGAAAAAGGTGCCGTTTCCAAATAGGAAACTCCAGAAACGACTACACTTGTTTCAGGGTTAATAATGAATAAAGGAAGGGAAATTCATGGCATTTACCAAACTTATTAAAGTTGGTGCTATTGCAGCTGCTGTAATGGGCGCTGGCGCTGTTAACGCTCAAGAGTTCATCACAATTGGTACTGGTTCAGTGACGGGTGTTTACTATCCGACTGGTGGTGCAATTTGTAAACTAGTGAACAAGGGCCGCAAAGACCACAACATTCGTTGTTCTGTAGAGTCTACTGGTGGTTCAATCTACAACGTTAACACCATCCGTGCTGGTGAACTAGATTTCGGTGTTGTTCAATCGGACTGGCAATACCACGGCTACAACGGTACAAGTAAGTTCAAAGATCAGGGCGAATACAAGAAACTTCGCGCTATGTTCTCTCTACATACAGAACCGTTCAACATCATCGCTCGTACCGATGCTGGCATCAACAATGTTTCTGACCTAGCTGGTAAGCGCGTAAACATTGGTAATCCAGGCTCTGGTGACCGTGCAACGATGGGTGTTGTAATGGACGCTATGGGTTGGACGAACGACAGCTTCAAGCTTGCTTCTGAACTTAAAGGTTCTGAGCGTTCACAAGCACTTTGTGATAACAAGATTGATGCATTCATCTACATGGTTGGTCACCCGAACGGATCAATCAAAGAAGCAACAACGTCTTGTGATGCAAAACTGGTTTCAGCAACAGGTCCCCAGATCGACAAGATCGTAGCTGAAAACCCATACTACGCTTACAGCACAGTTCCTGCTGGCATGTACCGTGGTACTGACGCTGACGTAAACAGCTTCGGTGTTGCAGCAACAATGGTAACAACTTCAGACGTTTCTGAAGAAGTTGCATACAACGTTGCTAAGGCAGTATTTGAAAACTTTGACACTTTCAAACGTCTACATCCAGCATTTGCTAACCTGAAAAAAGAAGACATGGTTAAAGCGGGTATCTCTATCCCTCTTCACCCAGGCGCAGCAAAATACTACAAAGAAGTGGGCCTTCTAAAGTAATTCTACTTTAAGCCTACTACACCAATAAGGAGGCTAGCCCTCCTTATTGGCTTTTCACGTTTTATAAAAATAACTTAAGTGAAAAGAGCAACCCTTTAAGTTTCTCCAATTTGGAGGACTTACCTTCGTATCAAGCCTAAGACAAAGACGAACAAAGAACGCATTTCCCTATCCATTCACTACACTAGATAGGAAATAAATAACGTTTGGTTGTTCGTAAGAAAAGGCAGACCATCAATAATAAGGATAAAGTACATGACGCAGACAACATCACCGTCTCCAGATGTGCAAGAAATGGTGGCACAATCAGATACTGGTGCGCGTAGCCCTCGTGGTATCCAAGGCCGTATTTTATGGTTTGTGCCTCTATGTTGGTCACTGTTCCAACTTTGGTATGCATCTCCGCTGCCGTTCATTTTTAACTTCGCAATTTTAAACGACACTGAAGCTCGAGCAATTCACCTTACGTTTGCTATTTTCTTAGCCTTTACCGCTTATCCAGCTATGAAAAACTCGCCTCGGGATCGCATTCCTGCAGTCGACTGGATATTGGCGCTAGTAGGTAGTTTTTCAGCTTCTTATATCTATATTTTCTACACTGAACTTGCCGGTCGCTCGGGTGCACCAACAACATTCGATATTGTTGCGGCCGTATTCGGTATGGTTCTACTGCTTGAAGCAACACGACGCGCTTTAGGTCCACCTCTTATGGTTGTGGCGGCAGTATTCCTACTTTACACCTTTGGTGGCCCTCACATGCCAGACGTTATTGCCCACAAAGGTGCGAGCCTGAACAAGGCAATGTCGCACCTGTGGTTAACAACAGAAGGTGTATTCGGTGTAGCTCTTGGCGTATCAACGTCATTCGTATTCTTGTTTGTACTGTTTGGTGCAATGCTAGAACGTGCTGGTGCTGGTGCTTACTTCATCAAAGTTGCATTCTCTCTGCTTGGTCACATGAAGGGCGGCCCAGCGAAAGCAGCCGTTGTAGCGTCTGGTTTATCTGGTCTGGTATCAGGCTCTTCGATTGCAAACGTTGTTACCACAGGTACCTTTACTATCCCGCTAATGAAGCGCGTTGGCTTCCCGGGCACAAAAGCTGGTGCAGTAGAAGTAGCAGCTTCAACCAACGGTCAGCTAACGCCACCTATCATGGGTGCTGCGGCATTCCTGATGGTTGAATATGTGGGCATCTCGTATGTAGAAGTAATCAAGGCGGCGCTACTTCCAGCTCTGATCTCTTATATTGCTCTGATTTACATTGTTCACCTAGAAGCATGTAAAGCAGGTATGACTGGCCTACCTCGTCGCCACACACCAACTATCGTACAAAGCCTACTCTCTTTCACTGGAACCATTTTAGGTCTATGTGTTATCAGTGCTGCGGTTTACTACGGTGTCGGTTGGACGAAAGATGTCTTTGGCGATGCTGCAACACCAATCGTAACTGTGGCGCTATTGATCGCTTATGTTGCTCTGGTTCGCGTATCAGCAAAATACGCAGCTGAAGGCGGCATGGAGATCGATGCAGACCTGAAAGAAGTTCCAGATCCAGGTCCAACGATTAAATCTGGTTTGCACTTCCTACTGCCTATCGTAGTGCTAGTTTGGTGTTTAACGGTTGAACGTTTCTCCCCAGGTCTGTCTGCCTTCTGGGCAACCGTATTCATGATCTTCATTTTGATCACTCAGCGTCCTTTAATGACTCTGATGAACAAATCAGACGATCTTGCAGAGCAAACCAAAGCTGGCTTCGTTGATCTAGCTGAGAGCTTGGTTTCAGGCGCACGTAACATGATAGGTATCGGTGTAGCAACAGCAGCTGCAGGTACGGTTGTTGGCGTGGTGACTCTAACGGGTATCGGTCTTGTAATGACGGATTTCGTTGAGTTTATCTCAGGCGGTAGCATCATCCTTATGCTGCTATTTACTGCAGTAATCAGCTTGATCTTAGGTATGGGCTTGCCAACAACGGCGAACTACATCGTTGTTTCAACACTGATGGCGCCGGTAATTGTTACCTTAGGTGCAGCGCACGGCTTGATCATTCCACTGATTGCGGTTCACTTATTCGTGTTCTACTTCGGTATTCTTGCGGATGACACACCTCCGGTAGGTCTGGCAGCATTTGCGGCAGCCGCGATTGCGAAATCCGATCCAATTCGTACGGGTATTCAAGGCTTTACCTACGATATCCGGACCGCAATCTTACCGTTCATGTTCATATTCAATACCCAACTACTGTTGATGGGCATTGATTCTTGGTGGCACTTAGCTCTAACGATTTTCTCTTCTATTACTGCGGTACTTATCTTTGCTGCAGCGACACAAGGTTGGTGGTTCACTAAGAACAAGTGGTGGGAAACCATACTGCTTATCGTTCTGACCTTCTCTTTCTTCCGCCCTGGTTTCTGGTGGGACATGATTTATCCAGAGAAAGTTCTTTCGCCAGGAGTTGAGATCGCTCAAATCACAGAAAATTTATCTGTGGGACAATCACTTGAATTGAGAGTAGGTGGCGAAAACTTAGAAGGTAACTATTCTGAGAAAACAGTCCGCCTTCCATTTGAAGATTCTGCGACAACAAGTGAAGACCGCATTGCTTCAATGGGCCTAATGCTGACACAAACTGACGACAAGATGATTGTTGATATGGTTGAGTTTGGTAGCCCTGCAGAAGCCGCTGGCATTGACTTTGATTGGGAAATTAAATCCGTTATCCAAGATGCAGATCGACCAATGAAAGAGTGGGTATTCTTACCTGCCCTACTGATTTTAATTGGTTTAGCAATGAACCAAAGAAGGCGTGCTCGTAAGGATGAGATTAGCGCGTAATGGATAGAGCCAAGTAGTGCTCTACTCTATTTGGCTTTTTTACTACATGGAAAAGATAATTACAGCGTTTGGTATGTACTAGACGCTGCTCAAAAAGAGACGAATACATGTATAGACAAATCCTTGTTCCCGTTGATCTTAACGACAAAGGCTTTTCTGATAAAGCCGTCGAGCTAGCGGTGTGGCACGCGAAACACAGCAATGCTGAAATCCACATTCTGAACGTACTACCGGGCATTCACATGTCGATGGTTGCGTCTTACTTCCCAAAAGATGCGGCGAACCAAATGAAGCTTGATGTTAAAAATCAGCTGAAAGAGTTTGCTGATAAGCACATTGACGATGAAGTGGTGTATAAGGTTCACGTTGCCGAAGGCAAGACCTACACAACGATTCTAGATTACGCAGAAAAACTGGGGGCTGACCTTATTGTGATGCCTAGCCATAAACGTTCGAAAATCGACAAAGTGGTACTTGGTTCTGTTGCGAGCAAAGTGGTACAGAACTCACCAATCAATGTATTGGTAGTTAAGCCGCAAGGCTAAATCACTTAATCGACACAACGATCTAAAAAGGTTGGCCTAAAAGCCAGCCTTTTTTGTTTTTAACTCACGCCGTTTAACTAACCATTTAGCTGACTAAATTTTGCGGATGACCTGCGACAAAGCCATCTATGTTATCGATTAAGATATCAGACAGTTTTTGAATGGAACTGTCACTGCCCCATGCGACGTGAGGTGTTAACAGTAAATTGGGTAAATGACTGTTAGCTAATAGTGGGTTTGAGTTGTCTGCTGGCTCTTGTGTAAATACATCCATACCTGCGCCGGCAATCTCATTACTTTTCAAAGCTTCAACCAAGGCTTGTTCATCGACCAATCCACCACGGCCAGCATTAATTAACACCGCACTTGGTTTCATCATTGCTAGCTCACGCTCTGAAATCAGGTTTCGGGTCGCATCAGTCAATGGACAATGCAGGCTGATCGCATCCGCTTGCTTTAAAACAGTTTCAAAAGGCAAATAGCCTTCTCGACAACAGTCTGCCCCTTTACGCTCAGCAAAGATGACGTTTATACCAATAGCTTTTGCCAGAATCGCGGTCGCTTGCCCTAAACTTCCACTACCGATCAAACCTAATGTGCTGCCTGCAATATCTTGGATCGGATGTGTAAAGAAACAAAACTGCTTATCCTTTTGCCACTCTCCCGCTTCAATATCTTGATGATAGCCGACAAGGTTTCTCTTTAACGTAAACAACATTGCAATCACATGCTCAGGCACTGATTGAGTCGCGTAGCCCTGTACGTTAGCCACCGCGATATTGTTACCCTTGCAATAGTCGACATCGACATTGTTGACGCCAGTCGCTGACACAGCGATCAACTTGAGTTGTTGTGCTTGACCTAAATTATCAGCGTTAAGCACAACCTTATTGGTGATAACAACATCCGCTCTCGCAATACGCTCTGCAACTAGCTCTGGAGCAGTAAAATCATACTCCATCCACTGATGTTCAAAGCTGAGAGGTTTTAAATGAATTTGAGGTGGGATGGTGGCTCTGTCGAGAAAAACCACTTTCAACTTCGACATTGTACGTCCTTGAATTGGTATTGGTGGCACCATTCTAAGCTTTTAGCTTACCGTAGTCTGGAAGCTCTGGCGCAATTTCAAAGTGCTGTTCGATTTGCGGAGATGCTTGAGGATAAAACTCGCATGGAACAAAAGCTTTGAATAACTGATCATTAGCCGGATGATAAAAACTCAGTTCACACGCGTGCAGAGCTAACCTATCGCTATAGTTAAACGCATCTGGCGTTGCATAAAACTCGTCGCCCACAATTGGGTTCCCTATTTCCATACAATGCACACGTAACTGATGAGAGCGGCCAGTAATCGGCAGTAACTTCAACAAGGTGGTTTGAGTCTCTTGTTGCTCCACCACATAACGAGTCTGTGATGGTTTACCGTCCTCGAAACACACTTTCTGCTTCGGGCGATTCGTCCAATCGCAAAGAAGAGGAAGGTCAATCAATCCCTCTTTCTTTTCAACTGAACCCCATACCCGTGCGTAATAGAGTTTGTGAGTCAGTCGATATTGAAATTGCTTCTTCAGATGTCGCTCTGCTGGTTTATGTTTAGCGAGCAGCATCAAGCCCGATGTCGACATGTCCAATCGATGCACGACTTGAATCTCCGGAAATTCGACAACTAACCGACTCCACATACTATCGTAATGTTCTGGCAATCTTCCCGGCACTGAAAGTAGGCCAGCAGGCTTGTTCACCACAAGAATATCGTCATCTTGATAGACAATATCAATCCACGGTTCACGTGGTGGTGTGTACTGTTCTAACGCCATTGAAGCCTCTTAATTACTAGTGAATAAATAATTTGCGGTTGATTTGTTTATTATTAAATACAATTTCCAATATTTTTGTACATAAAAGTTGACGACTTTACGAAACATGGTATTGATAGAGTAACGGAAAATAAGAAGTCAGCATCAAAGGAAAAATGATGGAAAGTACGGTTAAAACCACCAACACAAAAACACCAGCCTCAGCTCCCCTATCAAGCTTAATCAAGTCCCTTGGCCCAGGTATTATGATGGCCGCAGCGGCTGTAGGTGGATCTCACTTAGTCGCCTCAACCAAGGCTGGGGCGATTTATGGTTGGCAGCTTGCCGCACTTATTATCCTGGTAAACATATTTAAGTACCCATTCTTCAGAGCTGGTATCCAATATACTCTTGGCACAGGGCAAAGTTTGGTGGAAGGATACTCTAACCTTGGCCGACCTTACCTTGTTACCTTTTCGATACTGAGTGCCATTTCCGCCGTGGTAAATACTGCAGCACTACTGTTATTTAGTGCAAGCCTACTTAGCTACTTTGTTCCTTTCGAATTAGCCACCAGCACATTGTGCATGATCGTTTTAGCGACCTGTTTGATCATTCTTTTTGCTGGCCATTATCGCGCGCTCGATACACTATCTAAAGCGATCATGGCGATCCTTACCATCACAACCTTAGCTGCCGTTGCGATTGCTATTGGCTCTCCCGTTGAACCGGATGCTGCTTTTGTTCCACCATCACCTTGGTCATTAGCTGCTATTGGCTTTATCGTGGTGACCATGGGTTGGATGCCTGCGCCTATCGAGATTTCAAGCATCACCTCTATGTGGCTAAAAAGCCAAAAAGAGAAACAGGAAGTCACTGCTCAATCTGCCTTATTCGATTTCAACGTCGGCTACATTGGAACTGCACTGCTTGCTTTGGTATTTGTCGCTTTGGGTGCTCTAGTGCTTCACGGTTCAGGCGTGGAACTGTCTCGCTCTGGTGTTGGCTTTACTCACCAGCTAGTTAGTATTTATGCTTCTACGATTGGTGAATGGTCTCGTCCACTGATTGCGATCGTCGCTTTCTTCTGTATCTTTGGCAGTACCATTACCGTTATCGATGGCTACTCACGTGTGCTTGCTGAATCACAGCGTCTGTTACTCAACAAAGAATCGAGCCCACGCATGCTGCAAGGTTGGATCATCATTGTCTCTATCTCGGCCCTAGCGATTGTGATGTTCTTTAGCGCTGCATTGATGCCAATGCTTGATTTTGCAATGGTACTCGCCTTTGCGACTACGCCATTCTTCGCACTACTTAACTTCATCTTAGTAAACAAGGCTAAACTTCCAGAAGCACTAGCAATTGGCAGCAAGCTAAAATGGTTGTCTGTCGCGGGTCTTGTTTACCTATTTGGTTTCTTAGCAGTATTTGTTTGGTGGAAGTGGTTGATGTAATTCCTCAGCCGATACATCTTTCAACAACCAATACAGCTTTCAAACGCTAGATAAAAATAAGGCCTTCATGATGAAGGCCTTATTTCGTTGAAGCGTTTAACTAGTGCAAAACTAGTTGTGAGAAACCACAATCAAGCGTAATGAATCTAGCTGAACCTGAGCTTTGCTGATGTAACCGGTTAGTTCATTGATTTGAGCTTCGATTACCTCTAGCTCTTCATCACGAATGTTAGGGTTCACGGCTTTAAGTGCTTGTAGACGCTCTAATTCACCGTTTAGATTAGTCTGCATGTCTCGTTGAGCTTGTTGACGCACTTCTTCCACTTTAGGAAGTACGTGCGTCTCACCCGCTTCGATTAGCTTGTGAATCTCACCTTGTACCGAGTTAACTAGCTTGCTCGCTAAGTGACGGTTTACAGGGCTTAATTGACGGTTAAAGCTGTCGAACTCGACCTGAGCTGATAAGTCATTACCACGGCCATCCATCATTAAACGAATTGGCGTCTTAGGTAAGAACTGGCTGATACCGCTGCGTTTCGGCGCTTGCGCATCGACAAGGTAAACCAACTCAAGCAGGATAGTACCCACAGGCAGCGCTTTGTTTTTCAGTAGCGATACCGCTGATGCACCAACACCCTCGCTCAGTAGCAGATCAATACCGCCCTGAATCATTGGGTGTTCCCAGCTAATAAAGTTCATGTCTTCACGAGAAAGCGCAGTATCACGATCAAACGTGATAGTTGCGCCTTCGTATGGTAAGCCTGGGTAGCTTGGCACCATCATGTGCTCAGATGGCGTTACAACCAGTGCATTTTCACCCTTGTCATCTTGGTTCAAACCAATCGTATCGAACAGGCTCAGTGCGAAAGTCACTAGATTAGTATCACCGTCAGTCGACGCGATCTTTTCTGCAATTTCATGCGCTTTATCGCCGCCGTTTGAATGCATTTCTAATAGGCGATCTCGGCCTTTTTCTAGATCTGATTTAAGGCTTTGGTTTAGCTTGGCAGACTCCTCAATCACTTCATCAAGTTGCTCGGTGTTACCAGAAGCTAGCATCTCGATAAGAACATCTGAGTACTTGTCGTAAACTGTGCGACCTGTAGGGCACGTCTCTGCAAATGCGTTCAGACCTTCATCGAACCAACGCGCTAGAATCGCCTGTGATGTACCTTTTAGATAAGGAATATGAATGTCGATATCACGCAGCTGACCAATACGATCCAAACGACCAATACGTTGCTCAAGCAAGTCTGGGTTGAATGGTAGATCAAACATCACTAATTGGTTAGCGAACTGGAAGTTACGACCTTCAGAGCCGATTTCACTACAAATAAGAACCTGAGCGCCGCCCTCTTCTTGAGCAAAGTAAGCCGCAGCTTTATCACGCTCTAGAATCGACATGCCTTCGTGGAATACCGTTGCACGTACACCTTCACGCTCACGCAGTGCTTGCTCTAATTGAAGTGCAGTACTTGCACGAGAAGCGATCACTAGGATCTTTTCGCTGCGCTTGTCTTGAATCTTTTCAATCAACCAGTTAACGCGTGAATCGAACTGCCACCAGCTTGAGTCTTCACCTTCAAACTCTTGGAAGATCTCTTCTGGGTACAGCATCTTCATCGCACGAGCTTCTGGTGCCATCTTGCCGCCGATCATGCCCGATACACGCATCGAGGTTGTGTACTGCGTTGGAATGTCCATCGGCAGTAGGTTTACATTACGCTTAGGGAAGCCTTTGATGGCAGCACGCGTGTTTCTAAATAGAACACGACCTGTACCGTGGCGATCCATAAGGTTATCAATCAATTCTTGGCGAGCTAGCGCTTGCTCTTCTTCGCTGCTATCGCCTTCGATGACGCGGAATAGAGGCTCAACATCTTGCTCAGACAGAAGCTCTGTAATCTGGTTCTTCGCGCTATTTTCAAGCTTCACGCCAGAAAACAGTGCCGTTACTGCATCAGCAACAGGCGCGTATTGGTCTTCTTCTTCAACGAATGCTTCGTAATCGTAGAAGCGGTCAGGATCAAGCAGACGCAGACGCGCAAAGTGACTCTCACGACCCAACTGTTCAGGGGTTGCTGTCAGCAGCAAGACGCCAGAGGTGTTTTCAGCTAAGCCTTCAACCACTTGGTATTCACGGCTTGGCTTATCTTGGCTCCACTCAAGGTGGTGTGCTTCATCGACAACCAACAGATCCCACTCACCTTCAAGAGCTTGCTCGTAGCGCTTGCGGCTCTTACGTAGGAAGTCCAAAGAACACAAAACGTATTGCTGGGTATCAAATGGGTTGTCTGATTCAGCAAACGCTTCGATACAACGCTCTTCGTCAAAGATAGAGAAGTGCAGATTGAAACGACGCATCATCTCTACTAACCATTGATGTTGTAGCGTTTCAGGAACCACAATAAGAATACGTTCAGCACGGCCAGACAGCACCTGTTGGTGGATGATCATGCCCGCTTCGATGGTTTTACCTAGGCCAACTTCATCGGCCAGTAAAACACGCGGAGCGTGACGACGCCCCACTTCATGAGCGATGTATAGCTGATGAGGGATTAAGCCAGCACGCATACCACACAAGCCACGCATAGGGCTCTTGTGTTGTTGGTACTGGTTGCTCAGCGCGCGGTAACGCAACACAAAGTTGTCCATACGGTCGATTTGACCCGCGTACAGTTTATCTTGTGGCTTGTTAAATCGGATCTGGTTGCTTAAGAAGATTTCACGCAGAGTGACTTCTGTTTCTTGGGTATCTTCGCGAGTACCTAAGTAGGTTAGCAGCCCTTTGTCTTCGATAACTTCTTCGACAGACAGAGACCAACCTTCTTGGCATTCGATGACATCGCCTACATTAAACGTTACTCGGGTTACGGGAGCATCAGTACGTGCATAAACACGGTTTTCTTCTGACGCTGCAAACATTAGTGTCACTGTGCGAGCATCCATTGCTACAACGGTACCTAAACCTAAATCGCTCTCCGTATCGCTTATCCAGCGTTGCCCCAAAGCAAATGTCATGAATCGACTACCTCAATCTTATAGTTGGAATTTGGTCTTTTTAACTGCAGTTTCAAACAAGAACGTTCTCGCTCCTGAACTAAAAATATAGCCAAAAATGCCTAGTTTGCAGCCACTTTTTAAGTGCGCTCTCAATAATAAATATCTCGAGAAAATGGTGCAGAAAAAGGTCGCTAATCTTACTCGATGCTGTGATTTAGGTCACGCCTAAAGGAGATGATTTCGTGCTTTTTTTCTGTTTTCGCCAGTGCAATCAAACTGTCAAAAATTCATGGTTAATCTATAGGTAGCAGATTGCCGCTCTCAAACGAATACGCCATATTCACTCATCACAATATGGCGCTGTTCCTCTAGATGAAGTTTAGGTGAGTAGTTGACTATCACCAGAATCAGATACTAATCTTTATATGAGCTTTATCTACGTTCAATCGATGCAAAGCAAGCCGTACTACGGCAAGGAGATGCTATGGGCGAGACCAACCGGAAGCTATTTGTTTTAGACACCAATATCCTACTTCACGAACCCTTCGCTATATTTTCTTTCCAAGAGCACGATGTCGTTATCCCCATGACAGTGCTAGAAGAACTCGACAGAATTAAAGACAGTAAAAGAGACGTTGCTCGAGATGCGAGAATTGCGATTCGAACGCTCGAAGACCTGTTCAGGGAAGCCACACCAGATCAAATATCGGAAGGCATCCCTTTTTCTAAAGACATAAACGCATCTGGCAGTATTTCAATACTCGCTGATTACGAACTTCAAGAAAGCATCAAAGCCTTCGCCGATGACAAGGCAGGCGATAACCGAATCCTCAACGCCGTCCTCTATCTTCAAAATAAACGCGCGCCGCGCGAAGTGGTTCTTATTACCAAAGACATCAACATGCGTTTGCGAGCCAAAGGAGCCGGTGTCCGTTTTGTTGAGGACTATCAAACCGACCAACTGATTGATGATATCCAATACCTCACCAAAGGCTTCCAACAACTGGAAGGCGCATTTTGGGATTGTATCGATAATGTCGAGAGCAGAAGTTTAGGCGGAAAGACGCTGCACACCTTAGCAAGAACGCCGTTCGAGCCCACTTTCCTCAATCAATATGTGATTGACGAGGAGAGTGACTTTGCGGCTCGAGTCGAAGAAATTGAGCCGGAAAGCATTACCCTGAGAGACCTCAGCCGCGAAAGACTGATGAATCGCAGGGCATGGGACATCACACCAAAGAACGTCTATCAAGGCATGGCGATTGATGCCTTACTTGATCCCGATATTGATTTGGTGATTTTAACTGGTGCTGCGGGGAGCGGGAAAACCTTGCTTGCCATGGCAGCCGCTCTTGAACAAACCATTGAGCGCAAACATTTCGATAAGATCATCGTAACCCGAAACACACCGGACATCGGTGAATCCATTGGTTTCCTTCCCGGAACCGAGGAAGAGAAAATGTTACCTTGGTTAGCTGCAGTGACCGATACACTCGAGGCGCTGCACAAGAATGATCACTGTACCGAAGGGTCGATGAAATACATCTGCGATAAAGCCAATATCCAGTTCAAATCCATCAACTTCATGCGTGGCCGCTCGATCCAGAATGCGTTTGTACTTCTGGATGAGTGTCAGAACCTCACCGCGTCTCAAATCAAAACCATCATCACCCGTTGTGGTGAAGGTACCAAGATCGTCTGTTCAGGAAACCTGGCTCAGATAGATTCTTCCTACTTAACCCCTGTGACGTCAGGCCTCACCTACATGGTCGAGCGTTTTAAAAACTTCGAAGGCAGTGCCAATATCCACCTTAATGGTGTGGTACGTAGCCGACTGGCAGAGTTTGCTGAAGAGAACATGTAGACAGTTATGTTTGTTCACTGAATCAGTAACCTAAAAACAAAAAAGCGCCTCACATTGGAGGCGCTTTCAATCTATTTTATGACGAGAGTTTTTGAAGCTAACTCGTGCTGCTAACCTAAATTACTCAGTACCACCAACCGTTAGAGAGTCTAGTTTCAATGTTGGCTGACCAACACCTACAGGTACGCTTTGACCAGCCTTACCACATACACCAACACCGCGGTCGATGCTTAGGTCGTTACCAACCATAGATACTTGCTGCATTGCCTCGATACCAGAACCTATTAGCGTTGCGCCCTTCACTGGATGAGTGATCTTACCGTTTTCAATCATGTACGCTTCAGAAGCTGAAAATACAAACTTACCTGAAGTAATATCAACCTGGCCGCCACCGAAGTTCGGTGCGTAGATACCTTTCTCAACCGTCGCGATGATCTCTTCCGGCGTGTGTTCGCCCGGTAGCATGTATGTATTCGTCATACGTGGCATTGGAAGGTGCGCGTATGACTCACGACGACCATTACCTGTCGGTGCTACACCCATTAGACGAGCGTTCAACTTATCTTGCATGTAACCCTTTAGGATTCCGTTTTCGATTAGCGTATTGTACTGACCGTTAACACCTTCATCATCGACGTTCAATGAACCGCGTAGATCCGTTAATGTGCCGTCATCGACAATCGTACATAGGCTTGAAGTTACTTGCTCACCAACTTTGCCAGAGAATACTGACGACTCTTTACGGTTGAAATCACCTTCTAAACCATGGCCTACCGCTTCATGCAGCAAAACGCCCGGCCAGCCAGAACCAAGAACTACAGGCATTGCACCAGCAGGCGCAGCCACCGCTTCAAGGTTAACTAATGCTTGGCGAATCGCTTCATCCGCAAACTGATAAGCTACTTGAGTGCCTTTGTCATCACTTAAGAAGAAGTCATAACCAAAACGGCCACCACCACCAGCGCTACCACGCTCACGACGATCACCCTTCTGTGCCAGTACGCTAATAGATAGACGAACCAGCGGACGAATATCGCCAGCGTAAGTTCCATCAGTCGCAGCAACCAACATCTGCTCATGCACACCACTTAGGCTCACCGATACTTCCGTCACCATAGGTTCTTTAGTGCGAATGTAAGCATCTAATGATTTGAGTAATTCTGTTTTCTGCTGTTTTTCCCAGCTCGCTAGCGGGTTAACTGCATCATAGTAAGCTTGATTAGAGTTGCGTTTGAACGCTTGAACCTTGCCGTTTTGACCTTGTTTAGCGATACCGCGAGCCGCAATTGCGCTCTGCTTAAGACCATCCAATTGAATTTGGTCAGAGTAAGCAAAACCGGTCTTTTCGCCAGATACGGCACGAACGCCAACACCGCAATCGATATTGAAAGAGCCGTCTTTAATAATGCTGTCTTCTAGCACCAAAGATTCGTGCCAGCTTGACTGAAAGTAGATATCAGCATAATCAATTTGGCGGGTAGCAATGCTCGCCAATGTATCTGCGATATTTTGCTCCGTAAGCCCTGTCGGGTTCAGTAGCGCTTCTTCAATTTGATTAATGCTCATAGATGGCTCTTGTTTGTAATTAAAATTGATTGGTGAATCGAGAGTGTTGCGTGATTGGCATATTTTGCCTAATTGACTCGCAACTGGATATGTCTATCTCAACCACCATACTTTTAGGGTCTTGGTCTAACTGTGCGACTACTCGTCCCCAGGGATCAACCACCATAGAGTGTCCCCATGTCTCTCTTTGGCAAGGGTGCTTACCACCTTGCCCCACCGCGACAATCCACGATTGTGTTTCAATGGCGCGGCATCTTAACAGTGCTTCCCAGTGCGCTTGACCGGTTACAGCGGTGAACGCTGCAGGTACAACCATGATTTGTGCACCTTGCTTACGTAACTCTGAATACAAGTGAGGAAAGCGCACATCATAACAAATACTCAAACCTAAGCGACCAAAAGGCGTTTCCGTTGTCACAACTCGGTCACCTGGTGTGAAAATATCCGACTCTCGATAACACTTATGCGCATCGGCGACATCCACATCAAACATATGCAGCTTATCGTAATGAGCGACTAAACCACCAAAATCATCAATCACCAAGGTTGTGGTAGTCACACCTTTAGCTGTGCTTATCGGCATACTACCAATAACGATCCAAATTCGGTGAAGCTTTGCTAGCTCAGAAATTTTCTTTTGCAAAGGTCCATCATTTAAAGGCTCAGCATAGTGGTGATAGTCAGCTTTACTGCCAAAAACTAATGCGTTTTCAGGGCAAACGACCCACTTAGCGCCTAGCTCTTTGCACTTAACTATCTCTTGAGCGAGATAATCGAGATTGCTTTCAGGATCAGGGCCTGAAGTCATTTGAATCAATCCAACACAATCCATGTGTACCGCTTCTCCATTTATTATGATTCAGAATTTTAATTTTAGTCGTATATTAACCCACTAGTGTCTAACAACTATTCAGCCAATTTTCGGAGTTTCTCTGGAAGCTGGAATTCACCAGAGCTACGAGAAAGCTCACTCACCGTTGGTGAATCCAGAGGGCCTTTCACCGAATAGTTAACCTGAGTAAAGACCTCAACAACCGGTGAAATAACCGTGGTTACCGCCAATACGTACAGCGCCGTTTGAGGAGTTACCGCAAAGGCCGTTAATACTGGAATACCTGAGGTAATATCTGGGGTAAAGTTCACCTCAGCATCAACCTGTCGTGTGTTGAGGTTAGCGATACCTTTGATCTTCATTTCACCAGCCACCGCATCCATATTGAGGTCGTTAGTCAGGAAGATACCATTTTGAATCTCACCCGTTCCTGTGATGCTGTTGAATGCCATGCCTTTATCAAACACATCTGAGAAATCGAGCTGCATCTTACGGATGATCGAATCTAGGCTAAACAGACCAAGCAAGCGAGCCGCACCGCTCACATCCGAGATAATACCTTTACCAAACTTGGTTTTAACGTTGCCATCAAGGGTGTCCATTTTGATCCCCCAAGGCGAACCATCCCAGTTCAGTTGACCTTCTAGCGCGAATGGCGCTTTTTGAATCCCAGAAGTAATGCCGAAGCGCTCCATTAACTCACTGTTGTTTTCACCCTCAACGTCAACGGCTAGCGATGAATGACTCTTGTCACCTTGCAATTCCCACCAGCCGCTAACATCTGCTTTGTTACCACCGCTTCGAACCTGAATCTTGTTCCACTCAATACGATCTGCGTTCCTAGTCATTTCAACATCGACCTTGCCAACCTTATAGCCTTGCAGCCAAAAATCGTTCAGGGTCAGCTTCAGGTTCGGCATCACATCGTGGATCTTCCTATCTAGCTCAGAGATCAATGGCGCTTCTTGTGCTTTACGTTGCAGCAGTTGTTCTTGATTTTTCTTGTCGCTCCATTCAGGAACGAACAGATGTAGACGATCCAGTGAAACGGTCAAATCGTAAGGTGGCAGGTAATTAATATCCCCTTCGAGCTCTTGGCTAGAGACTTCCATTTGCCACGCTTGCTTGTTCTTGCGGGCGCTAAAATCGACATCATTCCAAGATATCCCCCCCAAGATCAGCTCTTTACTCTCAAAGGTAATACGGCTTGGTGCTGGAATGGTTGGCGTGTTCATTTGGCTAAGCACAGCATTAGATGGCTGCACTGGTTCCATTACAACCGATAACCAATCATCAGCATTGAATTTGTCAGTACGAATCAACGCATGATGACCAACAACAGGACTAATTTTGTAGCCACCACGGCCCAGAACTAAATTAGTCGCCGTTAACTCAGGAACGTCACCTGTAATATCAATCTCAGCTTGGTACTTAGTGTTCGGCAATTGCAGACGCGTGGTAATCGCTTCTTGATTGCCCGATGCTTGTAGCCTTGCCGCCCCACTTTCTAGTGATTTTTTCGCCAGTGGATACGGGTAATCGCTCGCCAGATATTTAAGATCAGACTGTAAATCAAGTTGGTAAGTAAATCCGATATCATTAAGTTGGATATCAATCTGGCTCTGCCATTGCGCATGGCCTGACAAGCGACTTAACCACTGCTCACCAATGTAAGGTTCTAGAGGCTTAACATCCCAATCACCTAACACATCGATATCAACAGCATAGCCAGGGCCATCATTCTGACCTTTAAAGTCGAGTGATATACCTTGCTTAAGTAAATCAGCGGCGAGGCCATTTGCCGTCACTACATCATTATCAAACTCGATACGGCCCGTGGTGTTCTCAAGCACCATTGGCGGCGCTTCAATCTCAACATGGTTGCCACTAAGGTCAGCATAACCCCATGCTCTTGCTTCTTTTTCAGAATCAAACGGGATATTGAGCTGGAACTCGGAAGAGACATCACCACTCACTTGAAGTGCGGTTAACGCTGCGCCCACTGAGTCAACCAGTGGCGAAGCCGTCATATAATCACGCACAGCATTGCCAGACGCCGTTGCCTTCGCTTCAATCTCAATATGGCCGCCTTCCCCTAGATAAGGAATACGTCCAGTGATCCGGTCGGCTGTCACATCCATCAGCTGTGCTGAGCGAGAATCTAGATGCATTGCATCATTTTCAAATAACAGATCAAGCTGAAGGTCAGTAATCAGTGGCCACGCGGTGTCGAAACTGAATTTAGCGTCTTCTAATCCGACCCAAACTTGGAAAATACCATCATGGTTGGTGTATGGATATTGAGATAAATCACCATGCCACAACAGTTTTACGGTATCCGCTTTACCCGCTTGAATCGCAGTAGAAAGGTAGTCTGTCAGATCTTGCCCAAGAGCCAGCGTAGGTAAATAACGCCATGTTTCACCGACATTGTAAGCGTCCGCTTCACCGTAGAAAGATAAGAATGGGCTCGCATCCTTTGGGAAGTCCAAACGGAATGCGCCTAGTACTTGTAAATCTGGCGTTGCTGCCGTGATTTTATCCGACCACAGTTTCCAGCCACTCTCATCTTGTTGCCAAACAATATCAACCTGACCCTGTTTGATATTCAGAGGCGCTTGAAAAACATCGCCATAAGGAAACACATCGTCAATAACGTGAAGGCTGGCTTTCGCTTCCGAAGCCGAACCAAACACACTACCTGATACTTGACTAAAGCCGGGGACTAACTCCCACTGCTCAATCGCCAGCTCAGAAAAACTGGCAGAGTAACGCAGGCTCTCAATGTCTGCCCCCATAGATACGCGAATATCAGAGACAGAACCACCCGGCGCCAATACGTTGATCATTTTGGTTGATTGTTCAGAGTCAGGCAGCAGCTTGATCAACGGCGTAATTGTCTCAATGTTTAATTCAGAGACATTGAGCTCCCAGGGACCTTGGTTCCACTTGAACGCAATGTCGAGTTCAGGCCAAGGTGTATCGTCTGTTCTAAGGTTTAGTGAGTGGCCATTTACTTGCCAACCATCATCAATAGGAGACAACTTAAAGATACCTGACTCAAGCATCAGGTCATGCTTGCCATCTTCGTTCCAAGTCAATTCCGAAGGCAGAACTTCAACATAAGCGCTCACAGGTTTGCTATTACGCAGTGTTAGCCAGCTATTCAAGCTCACAGTGCCCGTCTCAATACCGGATTCCGCCTGCATATAACGAGTTAACCAAGGCTTTACTGAAATCCTGTCCGCACTGACATAAAACTCGCCCGTCATATCCGTTAACGAGCCGCCATCAACAAAGTTAGCGCTCACTGACAATGAGTTTAGATTGGCATCTTTGATACTTACCACGCCTTCCGCAAGATGATGCTTACCAGAGTTTTGCCATTTCAGAGTTTCGATATCAAGCTGACGTTCTTCATCAGAGATAGTGCGATACAAAAGAGAGGAATCTTTAGCGGTCACATCCACCAAAGTTTTCAGCAGTAAATTATCGAGCTCTTGTATCACTCGCTTGGAAGAACCGGGATCTTTAGGTTCGTCTTTGCCATTTTGTCCGGCAAACAGATCAATAGAGCGGATATCAAGATACATTTTATTCATGACCAAATCGGCCACAACCGGACGCATCTGTACGACCGATTGAATCAAGTCAAACTCGACTTCAACACGCTCGACAGAAAAGGTCACATCTTCTGCATTAGGAAGGCTGGCTTTAACGCCTTGCAGAGCAATAGAGGGGTGAGTGTTACGCCAAAAACCGCCCACGTCTTGAATCGAAAAATCAAAACCGGAATGTTGGTTTACCCAAAGCTCAATTTCAGATTGATACTTATTTAAATTGGGTAAGGCTACACGCAGTGTAGTTACGGCAATGGCTAGCGTTACTAAGAAAGTAACCACTAACCATAAACATGCACGTAGAATCAGAGTAACGCTTGAGCTCACAAAATTTCCATTACATCATAACAACATCAAACTGCTCTTGTATGTACAGAGGCTCAGCCTGGATTTTAACTTGCTTACCAATAAACACTTCAAGCTCAGCAAGCGCATGAGATTCATCGCCCTCTAACGCCTCAGCCACGGCAGCTGCCGCATAGACCACAAATTTATCGGCGTCGTACGCACGATTCACTCGCGTGATCTCCCGAAGAATTTCATAACAAACGGTTTCAACTGTCTTCACACTGCCGCGACCTTCACAAGCAGGACAGCTAGAACACAGGATATGCTCGATACTTTCACGAGTACGTTTACGAGTCATCTCAACCAAACCAAGCTGCGTGAAGCCATTAATATTGGTTTTTACACGGTCTTTGTCGAGCGCAGCCTCTAAAGAAGTTAGTACTCGCTTACGATGTTCCTCAGACAACATATCAATAAAGTCGATAATGATAATGCCACCTAAGTTACGCAAACGCAGCTGGCGAGCAATCGCCTGAGTTGCTTCTACGTTGGTGTTGAAAATCGTCTCTTCTAAATTACGGCGACCAACAAACGCGCCAGTGTTGATATCAACCGTGGTCATCGCTTCAGTTTGGTCGATAATCAGATACCCACCAGACTTTAATTCAACTTTACGATCCAATGAACGCTGAATTTCGTTCTCGGTATCGTACATATCAAAGATAGGCTTATCACCTTCATACAGCTCAAGCTTGTCTGTTAGCTCTGGCACGTATTCAGAGGTAAACTCTTTTAGGTTTTCATATTCTAGGCGAGAATCGACCTGAATCTTGCTCAGCTCAGTACCGACAAAATCACGCAAGATACGTTGACTTAAGCAAAGCTCACCATACAAGCGAGTACGCGCTTTGTGCTTACCACGACGCTCTAATACTTTTAGCCACAGTCGCTTTAAGAAGGCGGCATCTTGTGCCAACTCATTTGAGTCTGCACCTTCTGCTGCGGTACGGATGATGAAGCCACCGTGTTCGTCACAGTAACGAGACACAACTTTTTTAAGACGGTTGCGTTCAGACTCGCTGTCGATACGTTGAGATACACCAACATGACTTGCGCCCGGCATAAATACCAGATAACGAGACGGTAGAGTGATATCAGTCGTTAAGCGGGCACCTTTAGTACCAAGAGGGTCTTTGACCACTTGCACCACAATGTCTTGCCCTTGGCGAACAAGTTCTGAAATGTCACGAACTTGAAACTGCTTCTTTTCATTTTCAGCAACACATTCAGTGTGTGGAACAATATCAGAGGCGTGTAAAAAAGCTGCTTTCTCAAGGCCTATATCGACAAAAGCCGCCTGCATTCCAGGAAGAACACGGCTTACACGTCCTTTATAGATATTTCCTACGATACCGCGTCGAGCATCTCGTTCGACATGGATCTCTTGAAGAGCCCCCCCCTCAATCATGGCCACACGAGTTTCACTCGGGGTCACGTTCAGCAACAATTCAGCACTCATGGTGCACCTCAGATTAGTAATTATAAGAATTCTTGCAGTAGCTGATCCGTTTCAAATAAAGGTAAGCCGACAACGGCATAATAACTACCTTCGATTCGGGTAACGAAGCGTCCGCCCAAACCTTGGATCCCATAGCTACCGGCTTTATCGCATGGCTCCCCTGTTTGCCAGTATTGTTCTATTTCTTTTTCACTGAGGGGTTTAAACCATACGTCGGTAATAATGATTTCTGTTCTTTGTTTTTCTTCTGAAACCACAGAAACCGCCGTCATCACTTGGTGACGTTCATTCGCTAACTGAGTAAGCATACGCTTAGAGTCAGCAAAATCGGTGGGCTTCTCAAGCACTTGCCCTTGGCTAACGACGACTGTGTCAGAACCAAGAACGACTATATCAGAGCCATTATCTACAGTATCAGAACTAGGAACGACATGCTGCCTTTCAGAAGGGTTATCTTTTAATAAAGACAATGCCGCTAAGGCTTTATCTAAAGATAGTCGCTTAACATATTCTTCGGCGGTTTCTTGAGCGTGTTTACACTCTTCAACATCGGTTACAAGGACAGAGAACTCATAACCGAGTTGCGATAGTAATTCTTTACGGCGTGGTGAACCGGATGCCAAAACTAAATGTTTCTTTTCCATCGTCACGCTACCTCACATGCCAATGACGACGCACGCGTCTCATTAATAAAAACATCCAAGGCCAAAGTATACAGTTTATCAATGCGCTCCATAGCGATAATGGGTTGAAAACGACATCTTGGATCAAATATTCACCGAAGAAGATCAATACCTCAAACAACACCGTTAACGCAGCAATGATCATCGCTTGCTGCCATAGCGCCATGTTACGAATAACGAGGAAGTTCATCGCAATAATGTACATCACTATCGCCATCATCATACCTCGAATGCCTAGAGTAGAACCGATCAAAAGGTCCCACAATAAGCCTAGAATCAAAGCACTACCTACGTTAACACGATGCGGCAGAGCCAAAACCCAGTAACACGTAACCAGCAGCAACCAAGATGGTCTAAATAGATCTAAGCTACCAGGCCAAGGGATCGTTTGCAGAATAAGTGCTACTAAAAATGAGCAGCCAATTACGACCTTGCTTCTCAAAACACTATTGGCCATCTTCACCCTCTAACAATGCTTGTTCTATGCTGGATTGATCCGCTTGCATCTGTTTATTTTCATCAGGCCATACAAGCAACAAGTATCTGAGCTTATCGAACTCAACCACAGGCTCTGCTTTGATAACGGCGAACTCTCGTTTTGGATCGTAATCAACGGCAGTAACATAGGCGACTGGATAACCTTCTGGATAGACTCCACCAAGACCCGATGTCACCAACAGATCTTCTTCCTGTATATCGGTACTGGTTGGAATGTGCTCTAGCTGGATTTCATCAATCATGCCATTGCCAGAAGCAATCACACGGATGTCATTACGGATAACCTGGACGGGAATCGCATTGTTTGCATCCGTTAGCAGCAAGACTCGGCTATTATGAGCAGCAACAAAAGTCACTTGGCCAACAATACCTTTCTCGTTGATCACCGGCTGACCTTCATACACTCCATCAATCTGACCTTTGTCGATCACGACTTGATGACGATATGGTGAAGTATCTACCGCCATAACTTCTGTAACGACTTTCTTCTCATCACGGATAAACGGAGATCCTAACAGCTTACGAAGGCGCTTGTTTTCTTCTTGATATTGCTCAAGCAGAATCAGCTCGCTCTTCAGTCGCAAGACTTCTCGTTTAATATTATGATTTGATTCGATCAGCCCTTTACGAGTGCTAAAACGGTCGTATACACCGTCAAACATCGTACGAGGAAGGTTAGCTGCATATTGAATTGGGGCAACCATGCTGTTTAATAGATAGCGAACATTTGAGAAAGCATCTAAACGACTATCAGCCAGCATAAGGCTGGCTGATAAAATTACAGCAAAAAACAGGCGCAATTGTAGAGAGGGACCTCTACCAAAAATTGGCTTCATTCTATATTTGGTCCTAGAGCTACATTTGATCCTATAGACAAGGTCCTAGGCTCTTTACATAAAACTAGGTAAGAAAAGAGCCTAACACTAGATATTATTCTTCGCTGAACAGATCGCCGCCGTGCATGTCGATCATCTCTAGAGCTTTACCACCACCTAGAGCAACACACGTTAATGGCTCTTCTGCAACAACAACAGGGATACCTGTTTCTTCTGTTAGCAGACGATCAAGGTCTTTAAGCAGTGCACCACCACCTGTTAGTACCATACCATTTTCTGAGATATCAGAAGCTAGCTCTGGTGGACACTGTTCTAGCGCAACCATTACTGCAGATACGATGCCAGATAGAGGTTCTTGAAGTGCTTCAAGGATTTCATTTGAGTTTAGGCTAAAGCTACGAGGTACACCTTCAGCAAGGTTACGACCACGCACTTCGATCTCTTCTACTTCATCGCCAGGGTAAGCTGAACCGATTTCGTGTTTGATCTTCTCTGCTGTCGCTTCACCGATCAAGCTGCCGTAGTTACGACGAACGTAGTTGATGATCGCTTCATCAAAACGGTCACCGCCGATACGAACAGAAGACGAGTAAACCACACCATTTAGCGAGATAACCGCAACTTCAGTAGTACCACCACCGATATCAACAACCATTGAACCTGTTGGTTCAGAGACACGTAGGCCAGCACCAATCGCTGCAGCCATTGGTTCATCGATTAGATAAACTTCACGAGCACCAGCACCTAGTGCTGATTCACGGATAGCACGACGCTCTACTTGCGTAGAACCACAAGGAACACAAACCAAAACGCGAGGGCTTGGTTTAAGCACACTGTTGTCATGCACTTGTTTAATGAAGTGCTGAAGCATTTTTTCCGTTACGTAAAAGTCGGCGATTACACCGTCTTTCATTGGACGGATCGCTGAGATATTACCAGGCGTACGACCAAGCATTTGCTTAGCAGCGTGACCAACAGCAGCGACACTCTTTGCAGAACCCGCACGATCTTGGCGAATAGCTACAACTGAAGGCTCATCAAGAACAATGCCTTGGCCTTTTACATAAATAAGGGTATTGGCTGTACCTAAATCAATCGATAGGTCGTTTGAAAACATGCCACGAAGTTTTTTAAACATATTCTTCGCTCATCCTGCAAGAATTAGAAGACAAAAATTGCACTAAATGTACCAATGCCTTGCTGTTACGGCAAGGCATTGAAGTACAAACATGGACTGAAACCCGCAATTTCTTACAGATTCCTAACTTAAGGGGCAAAAATTATATTATTACTGACCTGTTAAGCCACTTTCACCTCGGTAGATCACACGATCGTTACCACGATAGATACCAAATGTGACAACCGTGGAGGGATCTTCGTCCCCCAAGTGTCGCCAGTTGTAACGCAGCCATGGCTGGTCTTGATCGCTACCAGAACATAATATGTCATTTTCGCCCGTCTTCTTGCTTGGCTCCGAGTCATCCATTCTTAGCCACAAACGAACCTGTTCTCGTGGTGCATCCGTACCAGTCGGCGTATTTTGAACCGCAGTTACTTCTTCTTCACCATCATTTACATCTCCACTGCCACTAAGTGAAACTAATGTGGTTTTCACATCATTAATGGTCCAAATGACTTGCTTACAAACATTTGAACCATTGAAAGTACTGCGATCATCATCCTCGTTCACAACAAACTCACTGCCATCCCAAAACTCAGCACGAAGTGGAATCGTCAGAGTAGTACCTGAGTTGCCACCAATATCATCGAGTACCATTCGGCCATAGCGGGCCGGAGGTTGGACTGGGAATGCTGCCGAATCGGTCACAGGGTCAGAGTCCGTAAATGACACAGGATCTACTCCTGTCACTGTTAAACCAAAATTAGTGGCTATTGAGCTAGCATCACTGGTATTGAAAGGGCCATCTTTGCGGCTAACATCATCTGAATCCGTAACTCGTTGCAGCTCAGCTGCATTGTCATTCAGTAACCAATGTTTACGATCAGCAGGCCAAGATCCGGCATCCGTATCTAACAAGAAGCCGTTATCTATGTTGCTATCATCTAGAACACCAAACTTTGCTTGCAAGTTTTCATTAAAGAAGCGGTAGTTATTGAGCGCATTATCCGTATCACTTTCACCAGATGCCATTGGATATACTTGGTGAATTGTAGAATCATAAGGTTGACTTAAGTATGCGATATCATTTTGATTGGCGACATTCCATTCCGGAGTACCTTGAACAAAGAATTTAGGATAAAAGCGACCTATCGATTTACTGCCAGAGAAGCCACCTAAAATTGAGCCGTAGAAACTCCCAGTTTCTGTCGCAATGAAGTTAAAGCTACCCGCTTCTGAGTATTTCAGACTCTCGAACTTATAACCTTTATTAGCCTGGTCATTCGACGCAATTTGTTTAGTTAGCTGAGCTACAGGGGTTAAATCACCCAACTCAGCGTCAGGGTAATCCGCAATTAGAGGGGTATCTAAAGTCGTTGTAACTTTTACGCTTGCTGTCGACTTAAAGTAATTGTTCGTCAACAAGTTATCGTCAGTACAAACTGCAGATGAATTTGTATGCTTTATTGGGCGAGCATAAACATCGAATGACTCTCCCGCACTACTGAAACTGTCTGAGTCTTTATCGTTACTGTTTCCGTCCGAACTCTTATTCGTACAAATTGCAAATTTCCACGGGCGAGAGTAAACAGAGAAACCCCCTTCAACATCGTAACTCCCATCTTCGGGGCAGCCAGCAAAACCAGTACAATCAAAACTATTGTCTTTTAAAGTGACGTTGAAAAGCCCTGATTCAGAGATAGTTAAGTCAGTTGAGGCGCTACCTTTTTTGAACTCTGGTAAGTAAGTCAGCGAGCCATCAGAACCACTCCAAGAACTATCAAGCTTGTGAGTAATGGTAATTTCATCCCCAGCCTCACCTGTATAGTTTTCAGCAACAACAATTGAATCACCAGAATCACACGCTAAAACTTTAGTTACTGTCGGTGTAGCCTGCCCCGCAATAACGTCAAGACGATTCGTTGGAATATTGCCATCCACTAAAGAGAATTTAAATGGTACGAACTTGAACTGACTTTCTACCTCTTTGCCAGAATCATCCACTAATGTCGCCTTTAGCTTATAACCTGTATCAAAGTCAATATTGGCAGTATCTTTAGCGACAACTTTTAAAGTTAATTCACCATCATTATTAGAAACATAATTAGGGTAAGTACCTGAGCCTTGTATGACAGAAACATCAAACTCCTCAGGGCTTGGCGTGATATCTATAGTCACCCCTAGACTTTCTGCCACACCATTATTCGAAGTGTTAATCGTAAATTGAGGGGAGTCGTCGCCACACATCAAGGCTAGATCCGTCGCAGGGGAAATATCTATATCATAATCATCGACAGGCACAATACAGCTGGTCTCAGCATGAATTAAAGAGCTTGATGACATATTGACTGATTTAGCAGAAACAGCACCATACACTCTTGCTGTACCGCTCATGTCAACATTCTGTTCGCTGTATAACAGACCTACAAACGTGGTTTTATTTGCAGAGCCACTGCTATTTAAACTGACAAAACTGGAACCACTTTGTAATACGTTGACCCTAAAGTGTGTATCTCCAGCTAGAATGGGCTTATCCCCGCTCCAATTAACAATTGGAACACCGATATAGCTACCGTTGTTTACAGATAAGCTTTTAGTAAAGACGGTCACCGTATCGCCACTCTTGACGCGTAATTCCCCCGTGCCATTGATATTAAGTGTGCCAATTTTATATTTACCAGACTCTATTTCGACCACAGCACCAGTACCAATTGAGATGCTGTCATATTCGTAGATCTTCACACCACCAACAGTGATAGGTAAGGAAGTGACATTGTGGGTATAAGGGATATCTAACGAGTTGCCTAAATTATCTGGTACATCTTCTAATGCTTCTTTATCAATAAGTAAATCATCTAAGCCGAAGCATTGCTGGCCTTCACAAGCGACACCCGTTCTATCATTGGTATTCGAATTTAAAAAGCCTACATAACGATTCCCGCCATCTCTCAGCGCCCCTACTATTTGGGGAGAACCATTGATTTCCAAACTCCCATTGGAGCCTTTCCATGTTTGTACAGGACTTTTATTATTAAAACCTTCACAAATCCCGATGTCATTAGGCCTGTCAAACATGAAGAAACCAACGCCTTCTTTTACGTGACCACGCTCTTTATCTTTATCCATGTCCTCTTCAACTACGAAGTAGACTTTGTTTTTAGTGACATCGCAACGACGCAACCAACCGCCATTATTACCGTCACGAGAGTTCTTGTTAGCAACTAGAATCGGTGGAGCATCAAAACCCGCAAATGCTATATCGGTATATTCTAAACATCCCTGCTCAATAGGAGAGATGACCTTCTCATTAAGTTCGGTCGTTTTGAGAGTCTGCCCATCTCCTAACCAAAAACGTGCACCTTGAATAAACCCGTTACCCTCACCAGCAACGAAACCCACGGTCTCTTTCTGAGTAAGGTTATTGTTATTCGTCACCTCTGACTTCTCTAGTGACAAGAAAAATCTATCTTTTTTGACCTCTCTAGCCATACCAGTAAACCACTTAGAACTGTTTCTTTTGGTTTGAGGTTGAACAAGAACCCCCGGAGTATTGGAGAAGTTGGAAGGTAAGCCATAATCCTGATAGTTAATCGTAACTTTGTTGCCTCGTTCACTTTGAATATATGAAGCGGCAACCTTAGTTTCAATCGATCCTGCGACTATCTTCGCCTTGTTACCTAGGGTGATAACTCCAGGTTCAATAACAAAGTAATCAATATTATGCATTGGGGCATCATTTACAAAATTAACGTGATTCGCTGCATTTCGATGAGGGGCAACCTCTTGAACAATGGTGGCAGTTAGTCTTGTAGTAGCAGTAACGGAAGCTGTTGAAGGTAATTCAGTTTGATTAAGAGACAGCTTAGATAGACCTGCATCGATAGTAGGCATAACGAAGACTAATGGCTTTGGCTTAGCCGAATCATAAGTGTTATCAAAAATAATCGTACAAGTACGTTGGCCATTTTGAGACGTAGTACACTCTGTATCAGTTAGAGTACCAAACTCAAACTGAGGGTTTAAGTTCACAGGGGGTGGCTGCGGAGGGGATATGCCGTCACTACAACTGACGTTAGTAATATCGTCATCATCATAGACCGGAGATAAGCTACCATTTTTCAAAGATTCGTACTTAGTTTCAATAAGGCTAGCACCTAATCCATTATCAATATCTCGTCGATAGTATTTAACTTCATCATTAGAAGCATCATTAGTAATTGTTACTTCATACAGGCGATCATCAATGAGATTTTGCTCATTGAAAATATATGATGGATCCGACCTTTTATGGTTTGTATACCAAATGACATGCCCATGGCTACCTTGTTTTAAATAAAAATCTTGATAGTCATCATCACCTTCTACCTGGAATGAAATGGTAAAATCCTCATTCCCCTTCAAGTTAGAACATTGATTTGCGTAAATATTTCCTACAAAAAACAAACAAAAGAAGATAGCTACATACCTAAACAAGTTCATACTTACTCCCTCACCCAAACTTCTTGGATACGCTGTACTTGGTTGATACCCGAACCACAGATAGCTGTTGATTCTATTTTAAAAAATCCAACGCCATCTAAAACGCCGATTTGTCGACAAGTTAATTGATCGACAGTGCAGATGGTCGACATACCACTACTCACTTGATTGGCATTTAAGTTGCTACACACAGTGCTCACACTCGTTGAAACCGCAGGCGACACCGTTAATGGATAAACTTGAGTGAGTGCCCACTCATTCGCTGAATGTGCTAATAGCCAAGCCTGTGTTCCAAGCTGTTTACGCGTCAATGTATCGTGATTTGACCACTGAACTTGTACTAAAGAAGTCGCAAGGAAGCCCATCACCACAATAACAAATACTGCGACGACCAAAACACTGCCTTGTTGAGATGATTTTCTATGGCGCATTGAGTACCTGCACATCTTGTTGGTAAACACTTACTTCACTGTTTTGCTCTAGTACAAGGTCGATGTGAATCACACCACCTCGCTGCAAGCTAGGTTCTTCATAACGGAAATTACTTTCAGCATAATTAATACTATCCGCAACGGTGACTCCATTGCGTTGAATTAGGCCTTGATTCTGAACGGTATCATTCACCAAACAGTAACTCACCGAAGCACTCTCATCGTAAATATAATGGCGTTGAGCAATAGACTGACTACTAAGATTAACAGAGGTCGCGGTAAACACATTATTCGTAGAGATCAAACCTGAGACTGAAATCCGTTTAGTTGAACCCGCTCCTAAGTCAGAGTAATTCGTTGGGTTAATAATTAGAAAGTCATCTGCATCAAGTATTGGGGAGTCCTGGCCGATAATAAAATGTAGCTCGTCTGTCGCTTCATCAAGGTGATAAAAGCCTGAGTACTTAATAGCATAAAAGGTGAGACATTTTTGAGCAAAAGCCGAAGCAGGCATAATACTCGAATCAAAACTGTTAGGAACCGCGTGGCTTATCTCTCGCGACATTTTCTCGACAACAAATTGCCCTTTCACTTGCACCTTTTGTCGGTCAATAGTCTCAACATACCCTTTCATGCCATATTCAACAAACCCAGCAATCGCTAACCCAATCACACCAACGACCACGATCGTTACAATCATTTCTATAAGAGTAAAACCACGTTGCTTCATTAGTAGTTCCCCTTGTAAGCGATCACGCTATAGCGGTTGTTACCACCAAAGATCTGTAATTCAACGCGCTTCATCGTACCAATAGCGTTGTCGTTAACACCGTCCATGTTTTGATCATAAAACACGGAAACCTCAACACGAAAATTGGCATAACTGTCTTCAATATTTTCATCTAGGATATTAGCGAGTGGGTACTTCGTTGATGAGACACACGTTGACTCCGTAGTGTCTGTGTACCAACAACCGATATAGTCATCGACATCATTAAAAGCTGCGGGCGTTGCCTCTGCCCCATCTACTCCGAGTTCATTAGGAGCAGAACAAGCAGTCGCATCTGCGTCCCCACAGCGCACCAGGCCACCATCAAAATCACTATGTTCATCAAAACCACGTGCCAATATTTGATTCATCAGACTCTGGCCTAACGCCACAGAACGGTTTTGATAATGTGGGTCAGCAGAGCTTGCAACTTGTGGCGCTAAAAAGCTAGTAATAGTGACCATCGCAATGCCCAATACGATAATCACCACAATGCTTTCAATTAGAGTAAAGCCACGTGAACGAATCATAGACACACTCCCTCACGCACATAACCTTGAGAATTAATGCAGACTTGGGCGCTATTGCTCGAAGTGGTTGAGTTAATCGTAATATTCACACCTGCACTTACCGAAGGGTTACCCAACAGGTCAAAGTCGATAACCGTATTCGCTGGAGAAAATGAAATATCTGATTCACGCACATAATCACTACGTGCATCGGCCTGTGTTTTTTGAGCGCTATTCGAAAGATTTAAGTTACACGCGGCCACAGAGCCTAAACAATCACTATTAATAGCAAGACGAAAGCTGTCATTAGCAGCGGAAACATTCGATTGCATTCGATTGACTTGGATTTGACGAATTACAGAAATGGCCTGCTCTTGCGCAGTAAAAGTGGAGTAGCTAGAGGTACCAACGAAGCGACTCGCGGCAAAAGTTGAAATAATACCGAGGATAATGATAACGATGATCAGCTCTACCAGAGTAAAGCCGTTGGGTGTGGGGCTGTTATCCATAATGGCCTCTAACTGTCTAGCGAATACTGATTATACAAGATAACGAAACTGACGATCTTATGTATATGAATAGTTTTCATATTTGTGTGCTTTGGATAAAAAAAAGGCCAGCAGGAGCTGGCCTAATATAAACACTGATACACAACTTGTTTTAGTTAGAACAAATTGTGTTTGCTCCCGTAGAAACTACGTTTGCAGTCGCTGGCGTATTCGCATTGGTAGCTTGGGTGTATACAACACAGTTAGTTGTGTAGTTTGGAATACCAAATGTTACTTGTGCTGGGTTTGAGTTATCTACAGTTCCAATGAATTCAAAATCATCACCAATTCCCTGAACGATATTTGTAATATCATCTTCAGTTGCATTTGGGTAACCGAAAGTAGTATTGATTGTTGAACCACCAGCGCTTAGAGCACCTGAAGTACTCTCGAAGCCTTCAATTGCAGCCTTGCCATAAATAATGCTCGCTGAACCTTGAATTGCGCCAGCTAAACCTTCAAGCGTTGCATCTTTCGCATCATCTTGCAGGTTTAGGAAACGTGGTGCCGCAGTTACAGCAAGAATACCAAGAATAACAATTACAACCACTAGTTCAATTAGGGTGAAACCGCCTTGTCTTTTCATAGTTAAGCTCTCTCTATGTTTAATTTTACGCAGACTTACTGCAAAGTTACGGTCACACGACCAGTTTTAATTTCGTAAACAAATTGGTGCTCGGTACTACCTTCTAATTGAATGTAAGTACACGTTGCATCACCTGAATTCGCTTGCGCTGAATATTTGTAATTTGAGTCGCTAGCAACATCTGAAACCGCACCTACTTTAGGTGGGTTCTGAAGTAGGTTTTCCATCAACTCAGAACATGTTTGGTCTGAAATATCTTGTGGCGCTGTACTAGAATCGCTATTCAGAGTCCACGGATAGCCATCACGAAAGTCGGTCTCGACGTTGTTACTGTTCTTTGATCTTGTTAACCAAAAATCAACACCATCATAATTTACAGTATTGTATGTTTCAACACCTATCTTCTCTGATGGCCTTGCTTCTGCTTCCCACTGCGCTCTCGCCGACAAAACTGCCGTCGCAAAACCACCAGCGACACCTTCAATACTTGATTTCTTGGCTTCATCTGTCACATCTAAGAAACGAGGTAAAGCAGCAACCGCCAATAAACCAACGACTACAATCACAATAACCAACTCGACTAGGGAGAAACCCTTTTGATTTTTAAGCATTTTCTACCTACTCATCTAATTGCTAACGCGCATTATACATTTGCACACGTATAAAACCATAAAAACAGTGTCAATATTTTCACAAAGCCAAAATATTGGCTTTCACACTAAATCTTTCATTTTTGAGTAATATATCTATTTGATACTTATCACTATAATGATAACGACAATGAAAATGTATGTTATCACTTTTGTCTTCAATACTTGGCGATCTTAGCCCTAAAATACTCTCTTGAGGGTATAATTCCTCAAGCCAATAATTACAGTCTCGCTCCGTACCTTGAATCGGCTTTATCCAGCCCGTTCGACTATAACTTTTGGAGTGCTCCGAATCATTGTTTTGCTCGGAGCCTGATAACAAATACTGCTGTTTGAACAAATTGGCTTGCTCTAAAATCCGCTTGCTCGCCACAATAAATGCCGTGTTAGTCGCTTCTTCTTCTACCGTTTTAAATGCCGAAAGCACACCGACAATAAGAAAAAGAATAACCACAGTCCAAATAACAAAACGTGAGCGTTGTAGGTTATTTAGCATTCCTTAACCTTTGATTGCATCCAGCATTCCCCACATCGGTAAGAAAATACCTAGCGCCAAAATCAACACCATACCTGCAACGATGGTTAACAAGATTGGTTCGATTCTGGCAGTTAAGGTTTTCAGATCGTAATCGACTTCACGATCATAAAAATCAGCCACCTCAAGCAAGAGTTCATCAATACGACCCGTCTCTTCACCTACTGAAATCATTTGTATCACCAACGGTGTGAAAATTTCGCTGTTAATCGCGGTCGATGAAACCGTACTACCCGCTTCAATAGCCGATTTCATGGCTTGAACTCGCAACTCTAGAAAACGGTTATCCAAGGCTTCGGCCGACAAAGCTAACGATTGGTTAAGTGGTACACCGGCTTTTAGCATCAAAGCAAAAGTACGTGAAAATCGTGACAATAATGCTCTATTGACCACTCCACCAATAACAGGCATTTTTAAGCGTAATCTATCCCACTTTTCCAAGCCTTTGTCTGTTTTAACCCAGGCTTTAAACGCAAAGATAAGGCCAAAGATCACACCAAGCATTAAGCCCCAGTAATTCACAAAGAATTCCGACATACCAATCAAGATACGAGTCGGCAGCGGCAGGTCGACACCAAAGCGCGCAAACATGCTAGAGAACTGTGGAATAACCTTTATGTTAAGAATGAACATTGCGATCAAAATAAAGCTGATCACGAACGTTGGATAACGCATAGCGGTCTTGATTCGCTTACGCGTCTCAACTTCCTGTTCGTAGTATCCAGCTAATTGAAGCAAAGCCTGATCTAAACGACCTGTGTTTTCACCAACGCCAATCATAGATACAAACAGCGGGCTAAACACCTTAGGGTGCATCTGCATTGATGCCGCTAACCCTCGACCATTAGTAAGCTCAGCAACCACTTCTTCGAGAGCAGCCTTCAACTGCTTATTTTCACAGTTTTGGGTAAGGCCTTTCATCGACCTTAAAAGTGGTACACCCGCTTTGGTTAGGCTGTATAACTGTCGGCAAAACAGAACCAACACCTCTAAAGGTACACTCGGAGAGAACAGGCTCGATACATCCATATCTAAGACTGAACCGCCACTTTTACCTAATTTGATAGAGGTTGGAATGATCCCCTTACTCATCAAACTTTCAGCAGCAAGATCTTCGTTATTCGCATCCAATTGACCACTCACTTGGCTACCATCAGAGCTGCGACCTACATAACGATACGTTGGCATATCCCTCTACCCCTACAAATAAATTGGGTCGGTGGCACCAGAAGCATCGCCTTCGCCAAGATGCATGATCTCATCGAGACTCACGACACCTTGCAGAGCTAGTTCCATCGCAGAAGCCAATAACGGTTTGTAATTTTCAGACTGTCGGGCTGTTTGAGCAAAACCAACCGCATCATTAGCTCTTAGCGCATCCATCATGTTTTGTTCTAGCTCCAACATTTCAAATACACCAATACGCCCACGGTAACCGGTTAAATTACAGTTCTGACAGCCACGACCTTTCATAAACGGCACACCCACTTGGTTAGGGAAGCGAACGCTCAGCCATTGCTTACGAGGTTCATCTAACTCATCCTCAACCTTACAATCGGTACACACTTTGCGAACCAATCGCTGTGCAACGACCGCTCGAACAGCGCTCGCTACCAGATAACCTGGTGCTCCCATATCCATCATGCGCAGTGCACTGTCTACCGCATCATTGGTATGGAGGGTGCTTAATACTAAGTGGCCTGTTAATGCAGCTCTTAGACCAATCTCAACCGTTTCGTGGTCACGCATCTCACCAATAAGAATGATATCGGGGTCCTGACGCAAGAAGGTTCTTAGGACTGTAGAAAAGTCGAGATTGATCTTAGGGTTTACCTGAACTTGGTTCACACGAGGAAGACGGTATTCCACCGGATCTTCCGCGGTAATGATCTTTTTACCCGGTTCGTTGAGTTCGCTTAATGCACCATACAAGGTTGTGGTTTTACCCGAACCTGTCGGCCCAGTAACCAAGATCATACCGTGCGGGCGACGCAGCTGTTGACGAAGACGAACCAACAGATCGCTCGGTATACCCGACGCTTCTAACTTACGTAAACCCGCTGATTGATTAAGAAGACGCATAACTACAGACTCGCCGTGCTGTACTGGCATGGTCGACATACGAATATCAACCGACTGACCTTTAGCACGGATATTAAAGCGACCATCTTGAGGAAGACGTTTCTCTGAGATATCGAGGTTTGCCATCAGCTTCAAGCGTAATACAAGTGCAGAAGCAATATTCACTTCGTTCAGCAGTGTTTCATGCAGCACGCCATCGATACGCTGACGAAGACGCAGTACGTTTGAGTCTGGCTCGATATGGATATCAGAAGCGCCGACTTGGATTGCATCTTCAAATAGCGAGTTAATTAGCTTTACTACTGTAACTTCGTCACTGTCTTCTTCAGCGATATCGAAATCAAAGGCATCATTAACTTGGTGTTCAGCGTGAAGCTGCTCAGCAAATGAGGCGATCTCTTTAGTTCTTCGGTAATAGCGATCGAAGCCATCAACCAATTGCCTCTCTGGAGCAACAACGAATTCAAGTGCGTAATCTCCTAACTGACCAAGCAAAGATTCTTGGGCAAACAGGTCGGCAGGGTCGCTCATTGCAACACGTAAAGTGTCACCTTGGCGTCCAATCACCAATGCACGAAGGCGACGAGCATGTACTTCCGGTAAAAGCTGTACCGCTTCGACATCGACAACAGCTCGGCTTAGATCAATAAGAGGAATCGCTAACTGCTGTGACAAGAAACTCAACATCTGTTGCTCTGACAAGAAGCCAAGTTCAATCAGTGCATCACCCAGCTTACGACCGGTGCTTTTCTGAGCAGCCAGTGCTTGCTCAACTTGAGTCTCCGTGATAATGCCCTCTTCGACAAGCAAATCACCAAGCCTTTTTCTTAATCTAATTTGCATCGCCGCTCTCCTCTAAAGCATTGAGTATTTTTAACCGGTCACGCACAAAGCTTTGTGATTGAGATGAGATACCTACTCTGGTTAATGCACCTTGGTATGACGCTTTAGCTGCTACGAAATCGAGCTGACGTTCTTGCTGGATCGCTAAACCTAACCACCAGCGAGCATTATCTGAATCAATCTCAACCAACTTTTGGTAACTTTCCAAGGCCACTTCTTCTTGCTGAGACTTTTGACTCAATGCTGCACGCATAGCTAGATAATCTTGCGTAGGGTTCGGCGGTAAATGTATTAATGGACTTAAAGCCGCTTCTGCTTGGTTTGCTTTAACCAAAAGCTTAGATAGGCCCAAGCGTAGCTTTTCGCTGTTAATATTAAGCTTAATCCCTGACTGAAACAGCTCGTACGCTTTACGTGTATCCCCCTTACCAAAATAGAGAATCGCGAGTTTCTGACGAACATCTTCATTTCGTGGCGTATAACGTAGAGCTTCAGTATAGCCTTTCAGAGCACCAGTAAGGTCATTCGCATCAAGCGCTTTTTGAGCTCGCCCTTGTGCATTCACAGATAATTGCTCAGGCGTTAACTCGACCTGTTCGATCAACATTCCACTATTTTCTGAGCTACCAGAAGCTCCTAAGTCATTAGAGATAGAGGGCGAATCTGTTTTTGCCACACTAGCAACGTAAATCGGCTGAGGAATTTCAGTCTTAGTCGTTTGGGGCGTGCTTAGAGGTTTAGTTGATGCTTGCTGTTTTGTAGGTTGTGGGATAGACGCAGCAACCGAATTAGATACAACTGGCTTAGCTTGAGCGCTTTTTACCATCGCAGTGTTTTCTGTTGAAAAACTCGCAGAGTCTAGCTTCACCAGTTTCTTAGTTGGTGATGAGATAGGTTGAGCTACTTCCTGAAAATCATTGGAACTGTCAACGACAGAGACCTGAACCTGTACATCTCGAGTTGAGATTGAATGTTCGACAGCAGGACCTTGCGATATCGCCCAACCGCCCATTGCTAAACTCAGAGTAAAACCTGCTGCGACCCAAACCAATGGGGAACGTGTTTTTACTTTAGGTACAACTGCCGCTTCAATCGAAGTCGCTGATTTTTTCTTTGCCAATTCAGACAAGGCGTTGTTAATAACACTCATAATTAATTCCAACCCCACAGTATTGGCGTTTTAAATTTAGGCTTACATACATCGTATGTTTCATGCATAGCGGAAAACAGATGTTGGTTGTCGATACTTTTCTTATCTTCACTGAACGAAAGCAATAAAGCCTTATGGCAAAGTTGGTTGATCAATCTCGGAATACCTAGTGACGAACGACAGATCGCCTTCTTTTGGTTCAAACTGAATAACTCAGGATTACCACCAGATTTAGTGATCCGGTTATCAATATACGCCACCGTTTCATCGAGAGTCAGTGGCCTCAATGTTGAACTAAACGTGATTCTTTGACGAAACTGTCTGAGATGGTAAGCCTCTAGTCGAGTATCCAACTCAGGCTGCCCCAATAAAACAATCTGCAGCAGCTTTTTATCTTCTGTTTCAAGGTTACCAAACAGCCTTAATGTTTCGAGAGCTTCATCCGATAGAGCTTGAGCCTCATCAAGAATCGCTACCACTCTTAAACCCGAATTGTGCAATTCAATAAGCTTATGCTGAATGTTATCAACTAAGGTTGCTTCACTGTCGATAGTCAAACCGAGCTCTTTAGCAACAGCTTGGCGTAAGTCTGCACCTGAGAGCACAGGGTTTGGCAGGTAAATTAGAGCGGTACAATCATTTAGGTGATTGACTAGCATCCGGCAAACCATGGTTTTTCCAGTGCCTACCTCTCCGGTAACCTTAATCACACCCTCGCCCATTTCTAACGCCGATATTACCGTCTGAATCGCTTCAAAATGAGGCGCTAAACCATAAAAAAAATCGGTATTCGGCGTTAAGGTAAATGGCAGTTGTTCAAAACCAAAATGAGCTTGATACATAAGTAACCTAGCTTAGTTAGATACTGCCAATCTACATTGAAAAAACAAGTAACTACTCTTCATCATCTGGGAACCACTGTTGAAGCAGATCTCGAGAACGCTCTAACTCTGTTTGCCACGTGTTCACACCGACGATTGTCGGTTTAAGCAAGATCACAAGCTCAGTTTTTTGCGTCAACTGACTGGTATTACGGAATAAGTGGCCGAGGGCCGGAATATCACCAAGGAATGGAACTTTAGAGGTTACATCGCTGGTATTTGATTTCATCAAACCACCAATAACAACCACATCACCATCTTGAGCACGAATCACAGAGTCAGACTCACGAATAGAGCTTTTTGCCAAAGGAAGCGTCACGACCCCCGTTGTTGAACCCAAGTTAAGCTCTTTGACCTCTTCATCTACCTCAATGACTGCCGGGTGGACATGTAAGAACACACTGCCTTTATCATCAATCTGAGGTGTCACATCCAAAGATATACCCGAGAAGAACGGGGTTAGTTCAACCTCAGGAGCAACATTCGCGTTATCACCACTACCAACCGCACTTGATAAATCTGTTACGTAGTATTCATCGGTACCCACTTTAATAACCGCTTTCTGGTTATTCGCAGCTGTCACTCTAGGGCTAGATAGTACGTTCAAATCTCCCTGTGTATCCATGAAACTTAATACCGCTTCAAAGCTACTACCAGAAACAACAATATTAGATTGACCACCTAAAGCGGCACCAATTGGGTCCATCCCTGGCAACGTACCTGGGATTATCGTACCGGCTGCATCTTTAACAATAGAGCCCATGCCGATTGTGTAGTTAGTACCATTTGACGAGAACATCTTAGTCCAGTTGATACCCTGCTGGTAGCCATCACTCAAAGTCACTTCCATGATCTTCGCTTCCAAGATCACTTGACGTTGTAAGCGCTTCTGAGAAATGCCTAAGAACTCACGAACTTCACGGATTTCATCAGGATAAGCACGAACCGTAATCACACTGGCTTGCGGGGTAACGACGACGCTCTGTCCATCACCAGAACCAATTAAGTGGGCAACGGCCGTCTCAAGCTGTGGCCAAAAATCACTTTCAGAGGTCGTTTCAATCTCTGTACCACCGTTCGATGTAGAATTCGATGAGTTAGAAGAGTTGGATGAATTAGACGAGTTTGAATTGGAACTTGAAGAACTCGATGAGTTTGAATCAGAAGTCGTGATCGTTCCGGTTGTGATCGTCGTTAATGAGCGACCAGAACGTTTAACTTGTAAGTAATCGACAGGAATCGTTACTGTACGCAAACCTGCTGGGTAAACCTGAATGACTTTGCCACGCTTTTCTATATCGTAGCCATACATATCCTGAGCCACAGCTAACACTTCATCTAATGTCACATCGGTTAAATTAAAAGTGAGCTTTCCTGAAACACTTGGGTGAATAGCAGCGCTATACTCAGTACCTTTCACTAAGCTTGCAAAAAAGGTTCTCGCTTCAACACCTTTTGCCTGAATACGAAAACGTTTAACCGTTTCCATTCCCGGAGACATAGAGTCAGAACTAAGCTGAGGCATAAGGTCATCTTGTACCGACGAAGGAAGATCATGAAGCGCTCTGCTATTGGCTTCATTAATTGATTCGTTTAAAGATTCTTTAATCTCAACAGGATCTCTATGCCCCATCGAACAGCCGACCAAAGATGACACTAGGATTGCTACTACAAGTTTACGCATGTCTTCACTCTAACCTTAATTATTATTCTTAACATCTAAAGAGAACATCTCTAATTTCCACTGCTTAGAGCTTCTCTGCAGAGTGACGTATTCTGGAACGATGTTCTTAACTCGGTACCCTCTGATCGTTTCCCCTTGGCCGAGAATCTGACCATTCAGAATCACATAGCAAGGTGTATCTCCCTTGCATACAATGCTTTCTAAGGACGGTAAGCGATAACGAGTTGGCGCTTTCTTAGCTGACGTTGCTTTTTGTTGGGGTGAAAGCCAACCTAATGGTGCAGTGGGGTCTTGCTCAGCCCACACCGCGGAACTGCCAAACAGCAGAAACAACAAAAGAGTTCTAACCACCGATAAACTCCTGTCTAGTACCTAGCGTGTATACCTCAAACACCAGTCGAGCTTTAGGATATTCTTCTACTGAGTATTCAAATGTGCGCCAGTAGTAGCTAACAGGCAAAGATTCAAGCGCTTGAAGATAAGCTAAAATATCAAAGTAACTGCCCGTCAATTCCATTCTCACAGGGTGAAGAAAGTAGCCAGAATATTCACTGGTCTCTTTATTATTCGAAATCGCTTCCGGTTTTAACGACTCTAGCGACTCTAGCTTTAGACCATTACCGGCATTAAGAACACTCTCCAATAATTGCGACATTTGAGAAGGCGTAATCAACCCATCGACAATCTCTGAAAGTTGCAAAGAAAGGTCTTGGCTCTCTCGCATGAGTTTCTTGTATTCGAGGTTAATTTCTTTATCTGGGTCTTTATTTAACTTAGCTTGCAGAACAAGTAATTCACCCTGCTGCCTTTGATTCGATTGAGTCAAGCTCGTGGTCTTGGCATTTTTCGTTTGTAAGTCGAGATACGCGGGCTCAACCAATAAGGTGAATAACAGCATGGACAGGCCAACAAAACCACACACGAAAAGTAGCCATTTTTCTCTTTGGCTTAATGCAAGAAACTTATCGCTAAGCTGGTTCCACTGTTGCATTATTTACTCTCCCTGCGAGTACTTAATTCAAACGTCACCACGTCCTGGTCATTACGACCAATTTTAAGTTTTTCAAAAGCACGTCCGACTAAATTAAGCTCACTTTTAAACTGACCAATCCAGTTCGGAACGACATTTGCGTTACGAGCCAAACCACTAAGATCTAAAGTATCGTGGGTCATGTAGATGTGCGAAAGAGAGATGTCATTTCGGCCTAATTTAGCTAAGGAATTCATGACGCCAGAATACCCGACTTGTTGTGATTCGTCGTATTGTCCGACCGCCTTCAAAGCCTCTTTTTTAGCCTCAGTCTCACGTTTGAGACGCGCAACAGCAGCCACTTTCTCTGGAGACGGTTTATGCTGAGTTAACTTACTATTCAATTGGTTAACTTGATTGTTAAGTTGATTGGAGCCTTGTTGCAGGGCTGTTAATTCTTTATCTAGATTAGAAACTTGATACTGCATCGCGAAGTAACCACCAAGCAATAAAACACAAACTAGTCCCCAACTCGCAACAACATTGGTAAGCGTAAAATATTCTTTTTTAGGTTTAAGATGTTCAGGATAAAGGTTGACATTAAAAGTATCTTTTTCAGCTGCGAGTTTAACCAACAAACTCTCTGAATTATCACGCTCACCTTCTACCAACAATGAAACTGTCGAGCTCAATGTACTATTTAAAGCGCTTTGTAATTCAGCCTCATCTTCCTCATCACAGCAGATTTTCAGCTGGTGAAGTTGAGTGCCTTTAATTTGCGAAGAAAGGTAATCTATCGAACGTTGGAGTTCTAAAGCAAGGCCATCCAACTGCAGAGCACTTGATGCTACGCCAGTTAAAGGTGGAACAACACTTCGAATCGTTCTTTGAAAACAAACGGTATTTTCAACAAACGCACCCAACTTAAAGTGTGAATTTGAGCTGCGCTGTAAAAGGATGAAATTAGACAACTCGCCAGCACTGTAACCCCAGATTTCATCTTCAGGAGCTACTCCAACTAATTCGATCTGAACCGAGTTGGCAATATTTAGAAGCTTATCTAACAGCTTTTTAGGCAAGACATACACTTGCAGCTTGTTCGAAGTCGGAAGCGCGACCGCACTCGCCGTGATCTCAGTCACTCTTTCAGAGACGAGATCTTTGAGTAAAAATGGCAACGCAACCGACCATTCACTCTCTGGAATGTCCGGTTTATCAAGTTGATAAGTCTGGTAGTAGTTAGCACAGACAACCAACTGGAGACGATTACTGGTAAACGCCTCACTGCTAAGCGATTTTTTTAGCGCACTCTCCCAGCCCCCATTAACCACGGGAATGCTGGTTACTTGAGGTTCTTGTTCTGTCGATGAAATATAAATGGCATCATTGCCCAGCAGGACAACTTGCGAGCTACCTTTATTATTCGTTGGCTTTATCTTGTCTAAAATCGCTTTAAAATTCATACTTAACTACTACTCTTACGCCATCGATTTCTTCGTCCAACTTTTACAACAGATTCCGCTTTTGCAGCCTTTTCAACGTGATTAGGCAAAGGGATAATTTGTTGTTCTTCGTCGAAATATCTCCCTTGATAGCCGTTAATGCCTAACTCTATCAAGGTATTCTTTTCTTGTTTTGTCTCGACTCCAACAGCAATAACTTGAGTTGAAGAATCACCGCATGCCCCAATTAAGCTTCGAACAAACAGCTGATTCTCATGCCTTTGGTCAATTTTCTTTATTAAGCTTCGATGAAGCTTAATGTAATTAACCTTCAAGTCCTTTATATAGTGAGTACTAACAATCGTTCGCCCCGCTTGACCAACCACAACTTTACACCCTAAACCTCGCAGCATCTTTGCCACCGGTCTCATATAATCAAGATGAGCAATCAAGTGTCCTTCCGGAAACTCAAAAGCAAGCTGAGAGCGGTGCTGAGCAGAGAGCTGTAACAACTCACTCCTAAACCACTTAAAATGCTGTTTATTAGCAAATGGGGTAACATTCAGATTCACTGAATAATTGATAGATTGAGTTGATTCTTTAAGCGAACGCAACAAAACCTTCAAAACAGATTGATCCATTTGAGCTTGATAACCCACTTGCTCTACTGCAGGCATAAATCGAGACGATTTCAATAAACCCTTGTCAGGGTCCTGAATTCTAGTAAATATTTCTCTATGTAATTCATTAGCTTGACCAGATTCCGGCATAAGATAACACCGCTGAGCAAAGATTACTAAATTTTCAGGAAGCAGAGCTTTATCAAGTAATGTTCTCCAACGAACACTGCCTCTATCCAACTCATTCTTATTCTGTTTCGGGTAACGGCTCCAGTTATTTATACGCTCCAGCTGGGCACTCTTTAATGCTGTTTCCGTTTCATCCATGATCTGACTGTGGCGCTCACCTTCGGTATACATAGTCACACCGATATGACACCAGTTATCCGATTCCAAGGGCTCTGGCGGGGTTAATTTATCTAACTGCCTTAGACACTGAGCTGCCAAAGTCGCAATATCTTTTGCACCCTGGTGAGGGATAAATACAGCAAAGTCCGCTTCGTAATAGCGAGAGAAAATGACATCGGGATAACGCTGAACGATATTCGATAAGACTTCACCCACTTCAATAATAAAGCCGTCAGTAGTTTGCTTGTCGTTAGCATCACGAACTTGTTCCCATTCGTCGATACGTATCAGTAACACACCACCTCGAGCACCACTTTCATGCAGTACCGATTCCAGTTTATTATCAAATAAAACTCGGTTTGCCGTGCCCGTGAGTTTATCTAGGAAGGTATGGGTACGAATAAAGGTATCAAAGCGACTTCGCTCTTGACGAGCGTCTTGCAACTCTTCAATCAATACATCTAAGGCTTCACTTGCAGTATAAGGCCATTCACGCTCATCCCCCTTTGCGTGAGGTTCAACCTGCCCAGCAAGGATCATTCTTCCTCGCTCTTCTAAGATCTCAGAACCCATGAGTTGCTCTTTCAACCAACGAACACCGCGAGCCAGACAGAACAAGACCAATGCGACAGCCAAAGTAATTGACCACATCGCTTCCATTGAGTAGTTGTAGCCAATATAAGGAGGAAGCGCTTTAAATTCGATTCGGTAACCTTCATTACGCTCTAAAATAAAGCTTTTTTCATAAAGACGATTGGGATCTATCTGTGGGGAGGTATCTTTGAAACGATAAACGATACCGGTCTTGTTCGAGAGTTTCATCTCAACAATATTGCTCGCTTGCAACATCTTAGGCATCCAGCGCTGCATTGAATACGCGGCGTCTGGATCTTCCATCTCTTTATCTACAACCTCGACAATACCAACCAAATAGTGATCTAAATACTCCTGCCCAATGCGTTTAAAGGAGAGAGTGCCACCAATAAAAAGGATGAACATTGCACTGATAACTATCACGGTGACAAATGCGACCAATCGGGTGCTCAATTTTAGTGTCGGGGTATATCTCATGAATAACGAAATCCTTTTCAACTCACATTATACCGTATTGCTACTTATACTATAAATTGACGTTGTAAATAAAGCGTTAAGAATTGTAGGTAACAAAAAGCCGCGATAAACGCGGCTTTTTCCAATTTAATACTATCTTTATAATATATTAAAAACAGAGCTTAAAATGGGATGTCATCATCAAAATCCATTGGCGGCTCATTATATTGAGGTTGAGCCTGCTGAGGAGCTTGTTGAGGTGCTTTCGGCTGCTGTTGAGCTGGAGCACTGTATTGTTGTTGCTGTTGTTGTGGCTGCTGTGGCTGACCCCAACCACCTTGCTGTTGGTTGTTACCCATGCCACCTTGAGCAGGAGCACCGCCTTGAGCACGGCCGCCAAGCATTTGCATCACACCATTGAAGCCTTGAACAACCACTTCAGTTGTGTAGCGATCTTGACCGCTTTGATCTTGCCATTTACGCGTTTGAAGTTGACCTTCAATGTAAACTTGAGAACCTTTACGTAGGTACTCACCAGCAACTTCCGCAAGCTTGCCAAACAGAGCAACACGGTGCCATTCTGTTTTTTCGCGCTGCTCGCCAGTTGCTTTATCACGCCATGACTCTGACGTTGCAATGGTAATGTTCGCTACTGCGCCGCCATTTGGCATGTAACGAATTTCAGGGTCATTACCTAGGTTACCCACTAATATAACTTTGTTAACTCCACGGCTAGCCATGATTTGCTCCGTCTAAATTCATAGTCTCAGAAAATTTTTAGCGCACAAGAATAGCACGCTTTTCTGCTGTGATAAATCGCTTCCTATTCTCACTCCACTACAAAGAATAAAAACGTAACAAATCATGATATTCAGAGCGATGTTGCTTTTTTCTCCACTTACAAACCACTCATTTACTTCGCAGATTGATATTCAACGCAAGTCATAAACAAGGTACTAGAGAAGCGAAAGCGTGCATGACAACGTGAAATCTCATGTTATTAGAACACGGAGTTTCAATGAGAAAGTCTCGATATGCTCGCACTTTACACTTTATGTGCATCGATCCAAGCGACACCTACCTACACGTAAAAGAGATAGAAAAGCACTTATCTATTATCCTTTATAAGATGACACCGGACGATTTAATGCTTGTTGATAGAAAACAGAGTAACCGAATCTTGCTCGTCGATTACAGAGAGGTACCACAACTACTGATTATTTGCCCTAACCTGACTGTTATGTGGAAAAATCACGAAATCATTTTATTCAATGTACCCCAGCAACTTCCAACCTCAGAGCTGCTTACCTATGGGGTACTAAAAGGACTCTTTTACAACACTGAACAAAAGGACAAGATTGCTCGTGGTCTTCAAGAAGTCATTGATGGCGATAACTGGCTGCCAAGGAAGGTAACCAATCAACTGTTGTTTTATTATCGTAATATGGTCAATACCAACACGACACCAACCAATGTTGATTTAACCATTCGTGAGATCCAAGTGATTCGCTGCCTTCAATCAGGGTCATCAAACACACAAATCGCCGATGACTTGTTTATTAGTGAGTTCACGGTTAAATCTCACCTTTATCAAATATTCCGGAAGTTGGCAGTCAAAAATAGGGTTCAAGCCATTGCTTGGGCAAACCAGAACCTACTTGCATAATCGATCCGCCTCTTAGTCTGACGATAATTTTGAGGGAAGCTCTAGTAAACCATGGCTATTGTTGCTGAATTTTCGACATAACTTGTGCTAGAGTTGCCCTCAGAAATATCAACCACTCAGGTTGAATCAATAATTATTATAGATAAAGGGTCTTATCATGATCAAAAAGTGCCTTTTCCCGGCTGCTGGCTACGGTACACGTTTTTTACCAGCTACTAAGTCAATGCCGAAAGAAATGATGCCTGTAGTAAACAAACCTCTGATTGAATACGGTGTAGAGGAAGCTATCGAAGCTGGTATGGATGGAATGTGTATCGTCACTGGTCGTGGTAAGCATTCATTGATGGACCACTTTGATAAGAACTACGAGCTTGAGCACCAAATTAGCGGCACCAACAAAGAAGACCTTCTAATTAATATCCGTGAAACGATTGAAGCGGCAAACTTCACCTACATTCGCCAACGTGAGATGAAAGGTTTAGGTCACGCTATCTTAACGGGTCGCGAACTCGTTGGTGATGAACCGTTCGCTGTTGTACTTGCCGATGACCTTTGTGTTAACGAGCAACAAGGTGTATTAGCTCAAATGGTTGCTCTGTACAAACAGTTCCGCTGTTCTATCGTTGCAGTTCAAGAAGTACCAGAAGAAGAGACACACAAGTACGGTGTTATCTCTGGCGAAATGATTAAAGACGATCTTTTCCGTGTTGATGACATGGTAGAGAAGCCAGAACAAGGTACTGCTCCAAGCAACCTAGCGATCATTGGTCGTTATATTCTGACTCCGGATATCTTTGAACTTATCGAACAGACTGAACCAGGTAAAGGCGGCGAGATCCAGATTACCGATGCATTGCTAAAACAAGCAAAAGCGGGCTGTGTATTAGCTTACAAATTTAAAGGCCAACGTTTTGACTGTGGTAGTGTTGAAGGTTATATCGAAGCAACAAACTACTGCTTTGAAAACCTATACAAAAAAGACCAAAAGCAAATCGAGTTAGGTAAACACTCGACCAAGAAAGAAGCATAACGCCCGGTTAATAACTAGCGTTTCGAATTGTAAAAGGGTGACTCTGTGAGTCGCCCTTTTTTGTTTTACTGTTTTTTTATCCAGTAAAACTTTGCACGAATCTCACTCTATGTAATACTTTAGCCACTTAAAATTACATGGTCTATTGAGATGGATAAAATAGAAATCAGAGGCGCTCGTACGCATAACCTCAAAGACGTCAACCTAACCATACCTCGTGATAAGCTGACGGTTATCACAGGATTATCAGGTTCAGGAAAGTCGTCACTTGCGTTTGATACTCTCTACGCAGAAGGTCAACGTCGTTATGTTGAGTCTTTGTCGGCTTACGCTCGTCAATTTCTATCTCTTATGGAAAAGCCTGATGTCGACCACATTGAAGGCTTGTCTCCTGCGATCTCAATAGAACAAAAATCGACGTCACATAACCCTCGTTCAACCGTCGGTACTATTACTGAAGTCTATGACTACCTTAGATTACTGTACGCGCGAGTTGGCGAACCTCGCTGTCCAGATCACAATATCCCCCTCGCGGCGCAAACTATCAGCCAAATGGTCGATAAAGTATTAGAACGGCCTGAAGGCTCAAAGATGATGTTAATGGCACCGATCGTCAAAGAGCGCAAAGGCGAACATGTTAAAACACTGGAAAACTTAGCTGCGCAAGGCTTTATCCGTGCGCGCATTGATGGTGAAACCTGTGACCTATCCGATCCACCAGCACTTGAACTTCATAAAAAGCACACCATTGAAGTCGTGGTAGACAGATTTAAGGTTCGTCCTGATCTTCAACAGCGTTTAGCCGAGTCATTCGAGACCACATTAGAGCTATCTGGTGGTATTGCTGTCGTCGGTTGGATGGACGAAACAGATCAAGAAGAAATCGTATTTTCTGCTAACTTCGCTTGTCCAAAGTGTGGCTACAGCATGCAAGAGCTTGAGCCTCGCCTATTCTCTTTCAATAATCCAGCAGGGGCATGCGGTACTTGTGATGGCCTTGGGGTTCAGCAGTATTTTGATCCAAGCCGAGTGATTTTAGATGAGAACCTCAGCATAGCTGAAGGTGCAATCAAAGGTTGGGATCAAAAGAACTACTACTATTTCCAGATGCTAACGTCGTTGTCAGAGCATTATGGTTTTGATCTATATGCGCCATTTAATTCTCTACCTAAAAAGACTCAAGAGATCATTCTAAAAGGATCAGGTCGTACTGAAGTAGAATTCAAGTACATCAATGACCGAGGTGACATTCGAGTTAAGCGTCATCCATTCGAGGGAATTTTAAATACCTTAGAGCGCCGTTATCGTGATACTGAATCTAGCGCGGTGCGTGAAGATCTCGCCAAGTACATTTCAACCAAGTCTTGTTCAAGCTGTGATGGCACTCGCTTAAGATTAGAAGCTCGAAATGTTTTCATTGGTGATACAACACTGCCGGAAATCGTTGAACTGAGCATTGCTGACGCACTACAATTTTTCCAAGAATTGAAGTTAGACGGTCAGCGTGGGCAGATCGCAGATAAAGTGATGAAAGAGATCAATGATCGTCTACATTTCTTAGTCAACGTAGGTTTGAACTACCTTAACCTATCACGCAGTGCTGAAACGCTGTCTGGTGGTGAGGCGCAACGTATTCGCTTGGCGAGTCAAATCGGTGCCGGTTTAGTTGGCGTTATGTATGTACTGGATGAGCCATCAATTGGACTCCATCAGCGCGATAATGAACGTCTACTGCAAACCTTAATTCACCTCAGGGACTTAGGTAATACCGTGCTAGTCGTGGAGCATGACGAAGATGCAATTCGTTGTGCTGACCATGTTATCGATATCGGTCCAGGGGCGGGGGTGCATGGTGGACACGTGGTAGCAGAAGGCACCATGCAAGACATCATCGACAACCCGAACTCTTTGACAGGCCAATACTTGAGCGGTGCTAAAGAAATTGCAGTGCCAGAAAAGAGAACACCTATCGATAAGAAAAAGGTCGTAGAGATTGTAGGCGCAACGGGGAACAACCTAAAGAATGTCACTGCGACGATTCCTGTAGGCTTATTCAGTTGTATTACGGGGGTATCAGGTTCGGGGAAATCCACGCTGATCAATGACACCTTCTTCAAAGTCGCCCACACTCAATTAAACGGGGCCACGACTGCAGTTCCTGCACAACACAAAAAGATTAAAGGATTAGAACATTTTGATAAGGTGATCGACATAGATCAAAGCCCTATCGGTCGTACACCAAGATCAAACCCTGCAACTTATACAGGGATTTTTACTCCTATTCGTGAACTATTCGCGGGCACACAAGAGTCACGTTCTCGTGGTTATAAACCAGGTCGATTCAGCTTTAACGTTCGTGGTGGCCGTTGTGAGGCTTGTCAGGGCGATGGCGTAATCAAAGTAGAGATGCACTTCTTGCCGGATGTGTATGTACCTTGCGATGTGTGTAAAGGCAAGCGCTATAACCGTGAGACTCTAGAGGTTCGCTATAAGGGCAAAACCATAGACGAAGTTCTTGAGATGACCGTAGAAGATGCACGCGAGTTCTTCAATCCAGTACCTGTTATCGCTCGTAAGCTACAAACACTCATGGACGTGGGTCTATCTTACATTCGCTTGGGGCAAGCAGCGACAACCTTGTCTGGTGGTGAAGCCCAGCGTGTTAAATTGGCGCGAGAGCTATCGAAACGAGACACAGGAAAAACCTTATACATTCTCGATGAGCCAACAACAGGTCTTCATTTCCACGATATCCAGCAGTTGTTAACGGTACTACATAGGTTGCGTGATCACGGTAATACGGTTGTCGTGATTGAGCACAACTTAGATGTCGTTAAAACAGCAGACTGGATCCTAGATCTTGGCCCAGAAGGCGGACAAGGTGGTGGCGAGATTGTTGCAGAAGGTACACCTGAAGATGTGGCGTTAGTCGAAGGTTCACACACTGCTCGCTTCCTTAAGCCTATGTTAAATTTGAAGTAGGTGTAAAATAGCGCCCTGCGAGCAGACAGAAAAATGTTAAAGTAACAGAGCTTGTTTCAGAAGGAACAAGCTCTGTTTTATAAGGTTAGGGATTTATGGCAACAATACACACTAGCGGCACCCAGCTAGAAAATCAGGTCACTCAGCTACCACTCAACAAAGCATTTCTGGCTTCTTTAGCTGTTGTATTCTTGTTAGCCATGCATTTTTTCATGCCTAATCCTGGAGGCTCGGGGCTTGCGTTATCATTTAACCCAACAACTTGGCTGGCGCTAAGCTTCACGCTAGCAATTGGCTTTTACCAACTCGCTACCAACCGAGTACTTAAGTATTCAAAATTAACGATTGGCTTGTTGATAAGCTGTATCATACTCACGCTACCCATTTTATACAGCAATGCCGCACCTCAAGGAGCATCAGGACGCTTGCTTGGATTGTGGGCAGGCTTTGCATTATTTGTCGTGCTGCAACAATTTAAGTTCAGCAATAAACACAAGCAGCGCATGTTGTGGTTCATTGTGCTTGCTGTTGTTATACAAGCACTATTTGGCTATATGCAATATTTCTTACTAGAGCCTGGCAACCTATTTGGTTACAACACTGCTGCAAACCGACCATATGGGATATTCCAACAACCGAATGTAATGGCCAGCTTTTTAGCTACGGGTTTTGTGCTGTCCGCTTACCTTTTGGCAAGACAGCCCGCTAAATATAATCACAAAATTAGCGAGTCATTCTTACTATACCTAACCCCAACCTTAACCGTACCATTGCTGATCATCATCGCATCACGTACCGGATGGTTAGCGGCACTCATCGGCTTTGTGTGTATTCTTCCTTACCTATATAAATTTTCGACCAAGAAACGCTTCTATGGATGGTGCGCATCAGTTGTTGTAGGTATTGTGGTTGCGTTTACTGTCATAAACCTTAGCGCTACAGATAGCATAGCGAGTAAGAAAGCGAACCTAGAAAGCCCTCGCGCTTACACCTTCCCTCAAACACTAGACATGTTGGTAGAAAAACCATTTACTGGTTACGGCTACGGGAAATTTGAATCAGAGTACACCCTTTATACCGCTCGTCAGCACCAACTCAATTCAAACTATCATCCGGGGCTTCCAGCAATGGATCACCCCCACAATGAGTTTCTGTTTTGGGGGGTAGAAGGGGGAATTGTACCAATCATCGGGATCTTGATTGCTGCAATATTGGTTATGTCACGTATAGCAAGTTCTGCAAAGGGAACGCGTCTAGCCCTGCTCGCTTTATTCATCCCAATTCTTTTGCACTCTCAGCTTGAGTATCCTTTTTATCACTCGGCGATTCACTGGATAACATTCATTATATTGATTTACTGGGTCGATCAGCGCTCTTCCCGACATTATCAACAGCCGTTCAGTATCATCAGCAAGACCCTGTTTAGAGTGTCGAGCTTAGTAATACCTATCTTAGTCAGTTTTTATATGTTGAGCGCCCTGCATACCAACTATGTACTGACTAAGTTTGAACTTTCTAAGCCGAAGAACCCAGACATTCTTAAGCAGGTAACGAACCCTGTGGTGTGGAAAGATCGCTACGATTGGGATATATACAGCACCTACCTAAACATTGGTCTTTATAAAGGTGACCCTAGCCTTATTCAGCCCTACGTTGATTGGTCACTAGAGATCATAAAGAGTAAACCAAGACCAGCGTTCTACAGTAACCTGATCCTTGCTTACCAAGGTTTAGGGGAAGAAAGCAAAGCGGAACAAATCCGTAGTGAAGCAAAGTTTTTATTTCCAGACAGAGACTTTTCACAGGTTCAATACAAGAAAATATCTCAAGCAGAAAACAATGTCTCATCGGCAGAGTAGCCAAGGACTAAAGAGATGTAACTATTGCATCTTATTTTTAGAACAAACACAAAAAAGCGCACGAGGATCGTGCGCTTTTCTTTGAAACGAGTCTAGTTCGATTATTTAAGTACATCTTGCAGCGCTTTAAGACACAGCGCGACATTCTCTTTGCGAGCACCGTAGCCCATCAAGCCGATACGCCATGCCTTACCAGCCAAAGAACCAAGCCCAGCACCAATCTCAAGGTTATACTCTTCTAAAAGCTGCGTTCTGATCTTAGCCTCATCAATGCCTTCAGGGAAATAAAGTGCGTTCAGCTGCGGCAAGCGGCTCTCTTCATCGACCACAAACCTTAACCCTAATGCTTCTACACCTTCTTTAAGCTCTTGGTGCATAGCATGATGACGAGACCACGCATTATCTAGGCCTTCATTTTTCAATAGAACGAGAGACTCGTGCAGTGCATAAAGGCTATTTACGGGTGCGGTATGGTGGTAGCTGCGCTTACCTTCACCGCTCCAGTAACCTAATACTAGGCTTTGATCTAAGAACCAACTTTGCACTGGCGCTTGGCGGGCTTTCATTTTATCAACGGCACGCTGAGAGAAAGTCACCGGAGATAGACCCGGCACACAAGACAAACACTTTTGACTTCCAGAATAAACCGCATCAAGCTGCCACTCATCAACCAGCAATGGCACACCACCTAGTGATGTCACTGCGTCAACAATCGTTAACGCATCAAACTGACGAGCGATAGCTGAGATAGCTTGAGCATCAGATAGCGCTCCGGTTGATGTCTCTGCATGAACAAAAGCCACAGCAACAGCATCGGGATTGTCTGTCAATGCTTGCTCGACCTTTTCAACTGAGACGGGCTTGCCCCACTCGTCGTCAACAAGGATGGCTTCGCCACCACAACGCACCACGTTTTCTCGCATACGCTCACCGAAGACACCGTTACGACAAACGATCACCTTTTCACCAGGCTCAATCAAGTTAACAAAACAGGTCTCCATACCCGCACTTCCCGGAGCAGAAACGGCAATCGTAAATTCGTTTTCCGTCTGAAAAGCGTATTTAAGAAGCTGTTTAAGCTCATCCATCATCGCAATAAACAGTGGATCTAGATGACCTATGGTTGGGCGACTCAAAGCCTGCAGCACTTGAGGCGAGATATCAGAAGGACCCGGTCCCATTAACGTTCGGTGTGGTGGATAAAAGCTATCGATAGCAGTAGTGAGTGTTAAATTAGACATGTACATCCCTTACGTTAATGTTGTGAACAATCCACCCTAAAGCAAATTGATTACCTCAGCAATTAGCCATAAGTATTGAGGTCAAACCACTGTCACATAATTGTTAAAATTATTTTTCAATTATCTCAAGTTACCAATTGACATTGTTACCGCAAACACGTTCAATGAAATGGCTATCTAGCAGAAGAGGAGCACTGCCCAGGCAGATGTTTTGTGGAACCGCATTTCCAATACAAAACATTTATGGGGAGCAGTGCCGAGATAATAAAAGGATGCAGGACCTTTATTATCGGTTGAGCGGGCTGAATCCCGTCAACTGTCGCCATTTCTATATGGTGAAGAGCTTCTGGGGTTACTATTCTAATAATTCCTCTCTTTTTGCTCTAAAACTCTCTTCGAAAAACATCGGACGTTGGATTACCCAACAGTAATTTTATTTTAGGAAGTCGTGGGAGATATATCGTGAGTGCATCTAATGTAGCTGGTTCTTTTAATGTCGCTAAGTTTGGCGGAACAAGTGTTGCCAACTTTGAAGCCATGAGCCGCTGTGCTGCCATTATTGAAAACAACTCAAATACGAAATTAGTCGTGAGTAGTGCATGTTCTGGTGTGACCAATTTGCTGGTTGAACTGGCGAATGGTGTTCAAGACAAAGCTCGTCGTCAGAAACTAATGACGCAATTAACGGACATTCATAATGCGATTCTTGACCAACTCGCAGACCCAATCAGCATCGAAAAAGAAGTTCACAGCATTCTTGATGACATTGCGAGCGCAGCAGAAGCCGCATCATTTCAAGCAAGTACTAAGCTGACTGATCACCTTGTAGCATGTGGCGAGTTGATGTCGACACACATCCTTGCTCAAATCCTTCGCGAGCGCGGAACACCTGCGGTTCGTTTCGATATCAGAGAAGTGATGCGCACCAATGATGATTTCGGAAAAGCAGAACCACAGCTAGAAGAGATTGCTGCTTTGGCAAAAGAGAAATTGATTCCACTGTGCCAACAACAAGTTGTCGTTACCCAAGGCTTTATCGGTGCTGATAGCGAAGGTAACACCACGACCCTAGGCCGCGGTGGCAGTGATTATTCAGCGGCACTGATTGCCGAGTCGGTACAAGCGATTGGCTTAGAGATCTGGACGGATGTTCCGGGTATCTATACTACCGATCCACGTATTGCTCCTAAGGCCTCTCCTATCCCAGAGATCAGCTTCAGCGAAGCATCGGAAATGGCAAACTTTGGCGCGAAGATCTTACACCCATCGACTCTAGTCCCGGCACTACGCCACCAAATTCCGGTATTTGTCGGCTCATCAAAAGCACCAGAGCTCGGTGGCACATGGATTCGTCAACAAGTTGAAAGCTCCCCTCTGTTCAGAGCGCTTGCCCTACGCTGCAACCAAACCATGGTTACGCTACGCAGCGCCAATATGTTCCATGCTTATGGCTTCCTCGCAAAAGTGTTCGAGATCCTCGCTAAGCATAAGATCTCTGTCGATCTTATCACTACCTCAGAGATCAGTGTCTCACTCACTCTCGATCAAACAGATACATCAGGTGGTGCTCCTCAGTTGCCAGAAGCCGCTCGCATTGAGCTTGAGGATCTGTGTTCTGTAGATATTGAACACGATCTATGCCTTGTTGCTCTTATTGGTAACAACATGAGTGAAAGCAAAGGCTATGCAAAGCAGGTCTTCGGCACTCTAGAAGATTTCAACCTACGTATGATTTGTTACGGAGCAAGCCCACACAACCTATGTTTCTTATTAGATGAACCTGTATCTAAACTGGCAATTCAAAAACTGCATCAAGAGCTATTTGAATAAGAAAGCGTTTAATAGGTTGGTTTGAATTAACCAAATCACAAATACAAAAAGGGTTGCTATTAAGCAACCCTTTCTCTTTTTACTTTACGAATCAAAGCCCGTCATAGATTCAAACTAGTTAATGTTTGGACCTAACCACTTCTCAGCTTCTAACATATCCCATCCTTTACGATCGGCATAGCTATCCACTTGATCCTGTTGAATCTGTGCAATAGCAAAGTATCGAGCATCAGGGTGTGAGAAGTACATACCAGACACAGAAGCACCAGGCCACATCGCATAGCTCGACGTTAAGGACATATCAATCGCTTTCTCAACATTCATTAACTCCCACAACGTACCTTTCTCGGTATGCTCTGGGCAAGCAGGGTAACCTGGAGCAGGGCGAATACCTTGGTATTTCTCACGAATCAAATCATCGTTCGATAAGTCTTCATCTGGCGAGTAACCCCAAATATCCTTTCTCACTTCTTTATGCAGGTACTCCGCGAACGCTTCAGCCAATCGATCAGCAACCGCTTGAATCATGATTGCATTGTAATCATCGCCTTTCGCTTTGTATTCATCAGCCAGCTCACGCTCACCAATACCACCCGTTACCGCAAAGCCACCAATCCAGTCCGCTTTACCACTTTCTTTTGGAGCAATGTAATCTGACAGGCAATAGTTAAAGCCTTTTGGTTTCTCTGTCTGTTGACGAAGGTTGTGTAGAACCTTTAGGACTTCGGTGCGAGATTCATCGGTATACACCTCAATATCATCACCAACACTGTTCGCTGGGAACATGGCACACATACCGCGAGCTTCAAGTAGTTTATCTTTCTCCACACGGTCTAACAGATCGTTAGCGTCTTTGAATAAACGTTGCGCTTCTTCGCCCACTTCTTCATGCTCAAGAATCGCAGGGTACTTACCAACTAAAGACCACGTCATGAAGAATGGCGTCCAATCGATGTACTGACGCAAAGTAGCCACATCAAAATCTTTGAAAATGTGCACTCCCGGCTTAGCCGGTGCCGGTGGTGTATAAGCATCCCAATCAATAGCCACTTTATTAGCACGAGCTTTTTCAAGTGTCACAGGCTTAGTGCGAGGCTTCTTACGATTATGTTGATCACGAACGCGATCATAATCGATATCCAACTTCTCAACGAAAGCAGGTTTCAATTCATCAGAAAGCAGTGACGTACATACACCCACAGCACGAGAGGCGTTGTTTACATAAACCACTGGCTCTGAGTAATTCTGTTCAATCTTAACAGCAGTGTGAGCTTTAGATGTGGTTGCACCACCAATCAAAAGAGGAAGCTTAAAGCCTTGTCTTTCCATCTCTTTGGCAACGTGCACCATTTCATCAAGAGATGGTGTGATCAAACCAGATAAGCCGATAATGTCGACGTTCTCTTCTTTCGCGACCTTAAGAATCTTTTCACAAGAAACCATCACACCTAAGTCGATAATTTCGTAGTTATTACACTGCAAAACCACACCAACGATATTCTTACCGATATCGTGTACGTCGCCTTTAACGGTCGCTAACAGAATCTTACCGTTAGTCGCACCCACTTCTTTGGATGCATTGATGAACGGTTCTAAGTGCGCAACAGCCTGCTTCATTACACGCGCAGACTTAACTACCTGTGGTAAGAACATCTTACCTTCACCAAATAGGTCACCAACAACGTTCATGCCGTCCATTAGAGGACCTTCAATCACCTCAATAGGACGAGAGGCATTAACACGAGCTTCTTCAGTGTCTTCAACTATAAAGTCTGTAATACCTTTAACCAAAGAGTGCTCTAAGCGCTTCTCTACAGGCCAAGTACGCCATTCTAGAGCTGACTTATCTTCAACTTTACCTACTGCTCGCTCTAGGTACTCAGTTGCCATATCAAGCAAACGTTCCGTCGAATCATCACGGCGGTTTAGTACTACATCTTCAACAGCATCACGCAGGTCTTCAGGAACATTATCGTAAATCTCCAGTTGACCAGCATTTACAATGCCCATATCCATACCATTTTTAAAACAGTGATATAGGAATACTGCGTGGATTGCCTCACGGACGTAGTTATTGCCGCGGAATGAGAACGACACGTTAGATACGCCACCAGAGATCATCGCATGAGGGAGATCGCGTTTGATGTCTCCCACTGCTTCAATGAAATCAACCGCATAGTTGTTATGTTCATCAATACCAGTAGCTACTGCAAAAATGTTCGGATCAAAAATAATGTCTTCAGGAGGGAAGCCAACTTCATCCACAAGAATGTTGTAGGCATTGGTACAGATCTCAACTTTACGCTCTCGAGTATCAGCCTGACCAACTTCATCAAAAGCCATCACAATAACGGCAGCACCATAGCGACGAACTAACTTGGCTTGCTCGACAAATTTCTCTTTGCCTTCTTTTAGAGAGATAGAGTTGACTATACCTTTACCCTGAATACATTTCAGGCCAGCTTCGATAACTTCCCATTTTGAAGAATCGACCATTACTGGTACTTTTGAAATTTCTGGTTCAGAGGCACATAAATTAAGGAATTTAACCATACACGCTTCAGCGTCTAGCATCCCTTCATCCATGTTGATATCGATAATTTGAGCACCGTTCTCAACTTGCTCTCGAGCAACACTCAAGGCTTCGTCGTAAAGCTCTTCTTTAATCAGGCGCTTAAAGCGAGCTGAGCCCGTCACATTGGTACGCTCACCCACATTCACGAATAAAGATTCTTTAGCAATCGTCAGAGGCTCTAGCCCCGAAAGGCGACAAGAAACCGGTAAGTCTGGCAATTGACGCGGCGTTACACCTTCAACAGCCTCAGCCATTTGGCGGATATGCTCTGGAGTAGTACCACAACAACCACCAATTAGGTTCAAGAAACCACTTTCAGCCCATTCTTTAACGTGTTCGGCCATATCTTCAGGAGAAAGGTCATACTCACCAAATGCGTTAGGTAACCCCGCGTTAGGGTGAGCCGAAACATTGCATTCTGAGATGCGAGACATCTCACCAACATACTCACGCAGTTCGTCAGGGCCTAGAGCACAATTCAGTCCAAATGAGATAGGTTTAACATGACGAAGGGCATTATAGAATGCTTCTGTTGTCTGCCCTGAAAGCGTACGACCTGATGCATCAGTGATGGTACCGGAGATCATCACTGGAAGAGTAATACCCACTTCTTCAAAAACAGATTCAACGGCAAAAGCACACGCTTTCGCGTTCAACGTATCGAAGATAGTCTCGATAAGAATAAGATCTGAGCCACCCTTAATAAGCGCACGGGTCGATTCAGAATAGGCTTCAACCAATTCGTCAAAGCTAACATTACGGTACCCTGGATCATTTACATCAGGCGAGATAGAACAAGTTCGGTTGGTTGGGCCTAACACACCCGCAACAAAGCGAGGCTTTTCTGGAGTCTTTGCTGTCCACTCATCAGCCGCTTCACGAGCAAGCTTGGCAGCAGCAAAATTAATTTCGTCACTAAGGCTTTCCATATCATAGTCGGCCATAGCGATAGTTGTAGCGTTAAAGGTATTGGTTTCGAGGATGTCTGCCCCAGCTTCCAAGTATTCTGAATGGATATCTTTGATAAGCTTAGGCTGCGTAAGAACTAAAAGGTCATTGTTGCCTTTTAAGTCACTGTGCCAATCAGCAAAGCGTTCACCACGATAGTCTTGCTCTTCCAATTTATAATCCTGAATCATGGTACCCATACCACCATCAATCAGTAAAATTCGTTGCTTCAACAGAGCGTCAATCTTTTGCCTTACATTACTTCCCACGGTACAACCTCATTCCTTTAATTATCCCTCCATCCTATCACACATTAAAAAGGAGTCTAGACGTCTAAAAAAGGAAATTGATTACCGACTCATGACAAAAAAATGTTTGCTATTTGAGCATGAGACAACGAAAATTCATATTCATACTTTGTTACATGTTGGAATCCCAATGTCGGTCTATTACACCTTATGCTTCTTGTCCGCTGCAGCCATGCTTATTGCTTTCGTGAATACAAAAATTGGTAAAATGCAGACAACCATCGCCATCACAGCTGGCTCAATGATGTTATCTCTATTGATTATCATTGCGGGACAAAACAATTGGTTCCAACTGGCTGACATCGCCTCAGAAACCGTTGCCAGTATCAACTTTGAAGATTTCCTACTTAAGGGAATATTGGGGTTCTTACTCTTTGCCGGTGGTTTAGGGATTAAGTTACCAAACCTAAAAGACCAAAAGTGGGAAATAACTGTACTCGCGTTAGGTGCTACGCTGTTTTCAACCTTCTTTATCGGTTTTGTACTGTACGGGTTCTGTCAGGTCATCGGCATTCAATTTGATCTGATTTACTGCCTACTCTTTGGCTCGTTAATCTCTCCAACCGATCCAATTGCCGTTTTAGCAATAGTAAAGAAGCTCGATGCGCCCAGAAGAATCTCTACTCAAATCGAAGGAGAATCTCTATTCAACGATGGTTTTGGCTTAGTGATCTTCGTAACCCTATTTACTATCGCATTCGGCACAGAAGCGCCAACCGTCGGTAGTGTGACCATGCTATTCGTTCAAGAGGCAATTGGCGGCATCGTCTACGGTTTTGTTTTAGGTCTTGTATTCCATTACCTAATCAGCAATACCGATGACCACTCGATGGAGTTGCTATTAACCATCGGCATCCCAACTGCTGGTTATGCGTTTGCTGAAGTTCTACATGTATCAGGTCCATTAGCGATGGTGGTATCAGGTATCATGATTGGTAACTGGACTCGCTTTATCGGATTCTCAAAAGAGAGTGAAGATCACCTAGATCATTTCTGGGAATTGATAGATGAATTCTTAAACGGCGTATTATTCTTGTTAATTGGTATGTCGATGCTGCTATTCAAATTCCACCAAGAAGACTGGATCTTAATGGCGTTCGCAGTCCCCCTTGTATTGAGTGCTCGCTACTTAAGTGTTTTCTTGTCTTACATTGGATTTAAACGTTTTAGAACTTACAACCCGTGGTCGATTAAGATTCTAACTTGGGGTGGTTTACGCGGTGGTTTAGCACTAGCCATGGCACTTTCAATCCCTTCAGGTATCTGGGTAATTGAAGACAAGGCAATAGATGTTAAAGAGATAATCCTTGTCATGACATATGCTGTTGTTGTGTTCTCTATTCTGATTCAAGGCTCAACAATCACTCCTATGATAGAGAAAGCAAAACAAGCAGAGAAAGAGCTAGATTAACATCTAGATGATCAACCGAGGCCGTCTACTTTAGGTGGCCTTTTTTATACGTAATGAAAGTCAAACTCACCAATTCCCTCGCTGAAGAGTATACGTGGAACATAGAGCTTATATCGATATTTGATACTGCTAGTATTTGAGTAAACAAAAACCTTAATGTGGAGGAGGATTAAGTTTGGCCAGAACTCTTTCAGGAGCTCAAGTCATACAGAGAACTCGTTATTCTGCGCCCTCGCTAGTCTACCCAATAAACCACTTCCAAGATTATATAAGTATCAATCGAACGGCTTCACCTTGCACCTTGAAACACAAATAACGGGACTCAATGTCTCGCTAGAATAGCGTTAGTTATTAACTAGCAGAATTACAGAGCAAAATGAGTGTTGAGTAGATAGAGATAGCTAAAGGAGTACTTGGTGCTTCCCGCGTTACCTCTAATAAAGGCTCTAGCATTCCTGCAGGGACGCTCAGTCTAGAGTCTTAAATATAGCAGGGTTCGAATGAGCCAGCACTCCGAGATTCGACCGAACTGACGAGCCAAGGAGACGTCTAGTTCCCCCAAGCCCTAGCCTTTTTACTGAGGCTTTGTGTATAGCAGGAGTAGAGGTTTACCCCCAAACACACGCTGTTTTGGTAAGTCGGAGAATCCGCTGCTCCGCTAATAGCGTATATTTGATTCAGAAAATAAAAAGGCTCTAGCATTTCTGCTAGAGCCTTAAATATGGCAGGGGTGGAGAGAT
>NZ_VFEB01000198.1:0-254 GCF_007858795.1 Vibrio sp. T20 | reverse complement strand
ATCGATGTTCTATTGAAAGTTATTGCGCCATACCCTGTGCCAATCCCTGTTGCTGATATTGCTGTTCAAGCACTTTCGGAACATGGGCTTGCAAGAGCGAAGTACCAAGTTTTGGATCTAAGTGCTAACCGAGCGTATTTGCAAGCGGGTTTATTGAGTATTCCTCAAGTGACGGTCTTTGATGGTTGGGGTAACTACTTATTGGTTAAATTCCCGAATGGCGATGAGCTATTCAAAGCGGCTTGGGACACTGG
>NZ_VFEB01000108.1:0-297 GCF_007858795.1 Vibrio sp. T20 | reverse complement strand
GAAGTCGCGCCATCAGCGATAGTGATCGTTGCACCATTGCTTAGCGTGACCGTCACCGCGCCATCCGCAGGATTCGTCAGTGTCGCCGTGTAGGTGATGTTCTCGCCTTCGGTGACTGACGCATCCGCTGACAAGCTCACTGTGGTCACGTCTGAGTCATCATTGATGGTCGTCGTTGCTGCTGTTGGGTCTTTCACCAAGCTCTCGAAGTTGCCGCCCGTTGCATCAGTGATAGTCGCGGAAGCCGTATCGCCGCCTACGTATACATCATCACTTGCTGGAACCGTCGTGGTTCCT
>NZ_VFEB01000098.1:0-256 GCF_007858795.1 Vibrio sp. T20 | reverse complement strand
CAAGAATTGACTAAACTTGTGTCCATTATGCTCCACCATTTTAGGGAACATGGAAATTGGAGTCATACCTGGAAAAGTATTTACTTCGTTCAGGTAGATTTCGTTGTCTTGGGTTAAGAAAACCTCCATTCGAGATAAGTGACGTAGCTTCCTTTGAGCGAAAACTTTGCGTGCACTGTCTGCGATTAATTCACATTGTTCATCAGTCAGATTACTTGCTTCAACTTCAGTGACTGAGTGGCTGTCTGCACTGTAC
>NZ_VFEB01000204.1:0-405 GCF_007858795.1 Vibrio sp. T20 | reverse complement strand
TAGAATAGAGTGTAATCATTGCTCGCTTAATGCTGAGTTAAAAATATTGTGCTTCAAACCAGCTTTCTAGAATGACAACAGCAGATTGGTTATCCACATTTCCTTTGCTTAATGCTTTATAACCGCCCATATCAAAAAGCTCGGATCTGGCTTCAGCTGTAGATAGTCTTTCATCATGAAGTTCGACATCAATACCAAAGCGCCCTTTGAGGCGATTAGCAAACTTCTTTGCTCTTGGAGTCATGGTTGCTAGATCTTTGCCGTGTAAATCCGTTGGCAAACCGACGATAATCAGATTAGGTTGCCATTCTTTGATTTGCTTCTCGATATCATCCCAATTCGGAATACCATCTTTAGCCTTGAAGGCTGTTAAGGGACTTGCGGTACCAGTAATCTCTTGGCCGA
>NZ_VFEB01000008.1:0-397 GCF_007858795.1 Vibrio sp. T20 | reverse complement strand
GTCCGCATTGTTTATCAATCAAACTTTAGCTTAAAGTCGATAGCTGTTGTTAAGTGATACCTCAACTCATATCGTTAATGTGAATCATTCTTCAGGGAGGGGGATGTTAATCAGAGGCCTCGTAACTTTAAAGCCTTTTTTGTTGAGTAGATTATTATCAATGAAGCAAAAGGCTTGGCATTTAATCATCTGAACATTGTCATCTATTCTTAACGTATGTCGTTCTAGTCTGCGAGTTGATCTAGATCTAATTTCTAGCTCACAGATCTTGGTAATACAGCTGGTTGGTTAGTTTTTTTAATTTATTTTAAAGCGTAAAATATATTCAGCTTGCAACCGTCTTGGCAACGAATTTGTTCGCCTCGGTTTTTACTTACAAATTATAGGTTTCCTATGT
>NZ_VFEB01000226.1:0-342 GCF_007858795.1 Vibrio sp. T20 | reverse complement strand
TAGTCGACAGAATGACTGGTTACACTTTTATTGGTCAAATGGACGATAGAACAAGCGAGTCGCTCAACGTAAGAATGAGCAAAATCATGACCCGCTCTGACTTACCTTTTAAGACGATAACTGCGGATAACGGCACTGAATTTCATGGTTATGCACAACTAGAAAAACATCATAACTGTCTGTTTTACTTTGCAAATCCATACCATTCATGGGAACGAGGCACTAATGAAAACACCAATGGCTTGATACGACAATACTTACCAAAGCGAACCTCTATGTCACATGTGACACAGAATCTCTGCAATGAAATTGCACACAAACTAAATACGCGCCCACGCAAAA
>NZ_VFEB01000019.1:0-290 GCF_007858795.1 Vibrio sp. T20 | reverse complement strand
GCCATCGTTGTGTGTCTTGAATGAGAAGTCTGTTAGTTCGTTATTGAGTAGGAAGCCTCTTACCATCAAGCGTGAACCAAAGGCATTCTCAATAGTGGTGGTCATCGACACGACATTGCCATCGCTATCAACAATATTGAAGTGGCTGGTGGACGGCAATTCAATCGAAACGTCTTGGCTTTGCAGCATTGCGTGATCCCACGGCGGGGTGCCTGATGGCGCACTGTCTAATGCCTTACCTGCAGTAATTAACTGGTCTCGTTCCTGTAAATAGTCAGTATTCACTAACC
>NZ_VFEB01000101.1:0-260 GCF_007858795.1 Vibrio sp. T20 | reverse complement strand
CTGTAGTCCGTGGTATTGATGGCGGTGTTAAATTTATCAGTAATATCAACATGTTAGTTGCTTTTATGCTACTAGTTCTGGTTGCGCTGATTGGTTATGCCGTTACTTTTGCTTCCATACCAACTACATTGATGGCTTACATCGAAAACATTATTCCGTTGAGTAATCCTCACGGCCGTGAAGATGAAGCGTGGCTGCACGGTTGGACTGTGTTCTACTGGGCTTGGTGGATTTCGTGGTCTCCATTCGTCGGTATGTTT
>NZ_VFEB01000063.1:0-298 GCF_007858795.1 Vibrio sp. T20 | reverse complement strand
TGAAAACAGTAACGCATTCGCTTCACCGAAGTTGCTTTCAGCGTCATCTGGTGCCACGCAACGTTCATCGCCCCACCAAAAATGAAGGTTATTCCATTGAATACCTTCTGCGTATGGTGCTTGAGCTAACAGCTTAAAGAGCATTTTTGGCGTGCTGCCGCCCGACAATGAAATATGAACAGGTCTGCCCTGTTCACTGTAAGCTTTCATTTCGTTTGCTAGGTTTTCAACGACCAATTCTGGCGTTGCAAAGATCTTGTGATTGATCATAATTCGCAGTAATCCGTGTCTGTTAAGT
>NZ_VFEB01000133.1:0-293 GCF_007858795.1 Vibrio sp. T20 | reverse complement strand
CCGTATTCATGACATGTTCTGTACTTCTTCTAACGTGGTCGGTGATACTGCGGTTAACACTATCGTTGCTAAGTCTGAAGGTGAAATCGGCGCAGAAGTTAACGAAGAAGCCGAATTACAGAAAGCAGAAGTATAATCAGAGGCTATTTGTTCTATCGATGAAACTTGAATAGAAAGCCTGAATAGATAAACGGAGCCCAAATGGCTCCGTTTTTATTGGGTGAGAGGTTAACCATATTTTATCGCTTTGGTTGAATAGAAACTAGGGCAGGTTGAGTTGATGAAAAGCTTTT